>JAYTSC010000478.1:0-2146 GCA_043745885.1 Bacteroidota bacterium
CAAACCGGCAATAATGCCCAAAGTTGAATACGTATCAATTTGTAAATGTTTTCCACTAGCCTGAAGAGCCAACGAAGAATTTTTCTTCCCTATTTTTAAACAAACCGTTCCTGCGATAAAATTAATCACTGCAGTAATTCCAATTAAAACTAAGCCGGTATCTAATTTTTGAAGAGGACTTTCTTCTACAAAATTTATAACGGTTTCATAAATGATCATGATTCCTGCAGCGATAATTAAACCACCCTCAATGGCCGCCGAAACAAACTCAGCTTTTCCATGACCATATGGATGATCCAAGTCTCGTGGTTTTGCGGCAATATGCAGGCTGTATAAGCCAATAAAACCTGCCATAACATTGACAATACTTTCCAATGCATCGGTAAGAATTGCAAGGGAATGGGTAAACTGGTAGGCAATAATTTTAGTAAGAAATAATACGACACTAAGAACAGTGATCCAAAGTTGTATGCGAAAGTTTTGTTGAGAAGATTGCAAATGGAAAAGAATTAAAGAATTGGAATAAGTAATGCAACAATCGGTCACTTAATAAAGCCACTAAATCATAACAGTATTATCGAATAATTAATTGCACAATGTTTAGCTAGCATTGCAGATACGCCACAATATTTTTCCTGTGATAAAGAAACGGCTCTTTTCACTTTATCTAAATCATCCGGTTTGGCATCTATCCGATAGACCATATTAATGAATTTGAACACTTTTGGATGTTCTTCTGTTTGTTCTGCTTCTGCTTCTATTGTTAATTTTGAAAATGCAACTTTCATTTTTTTCAAAACCTCCACTACATCCATCCCACTGCAACCACTCAAAGCTCCCAATAACATTTTTTTAGGATTCATACCGGTTCCTAATCCTCCTCCCTCAATAGAAGTATCAATTCTTACAGTTTGGCCAGTGTCTGCTGTTGCATCAAAAGCCAATGCATCTACCCAAGTTGTTATTGTTTTCATATGAAAAGTTACCATGTAAATAAGTAAAAAAGAAAGCGCAATAATTAAAAATGAGCGCTGTCTAATTTTAATTATTACGCTTGTATTCCTTTCTAAGCTTGTTCAAAACGTTTCTGAACAAATTCCCAATTCACCACATTCCACCAGTTAGCAATATAATCAGGTCTTTTATTTTGGTATTTGAGATAATACGCATGTTCCCAAACATCTAAACCCAATAAAGGTGTTCCTTTAATATCGCTTAAGTCCATCAAAGGATTATCTTGATTGGGTGTTGAGCCAATGATTAATTTTCTATCGTTATTAATAATCAGCCAGGCCCAGCCACTACCAAAACGGTTTTTACCTGCGTCTGTAAACTGTGTTTTGAAAGCATCGAATGATCCAAAACTCTGGTCAATCGCTACTGCCAATTTTCCTTCGGGTTTAGTCATCGTTCCTGGTTTCATGCATTGCCAGAACAGTTCATGGTTATAATGTCCACCTCCATTATTACGCATTTTTACAGAATACTTGGATATATTATGCAACACTTCTTCCAACTTTGTGCTGTTCGCATCAACCTTCTCAGCAACACAGGCATCTGCTAAGTTTTTAGCATAGGCAGCCGCATGTTTGCTGTAATGTATTTCCATTGTGATAGCATCTATTACCGGTTCAAGAGCTTTATAATCGTAAGGCAAAGCCTGTTGTGTAAATGCATTGCCGGTCCAAATGGGTTCTGCTTGTAAAAAAGAAGGCAAACCGGTTAAACCAATGCCTGCGGCTATCCCGGTTGTTTTAAGAAATTTTCGGCGGTCTAAATGAGGGTTCGACATAATAAAATTGATTTAAGGTGATTTTTTTCTGAAACTAAAATTAGCCATAAAAATTCGCATCTGCTTAAATGAGCGATAATAGAATTCCTGGTTAAATAATTGCGAATCGTTCATGGCTTTATAAGTTAAGAATACACCAATAGGAATGAGGATAAATGTAGAGAGCCACATGCCTACCAATGGACCGGTTTGCTCAGCCTTTACAAATTTTTCGCCAAATGTGTTAAAGAGGTGAAAAATAACAAAAAAGATAATAGCAAAAATCAAGGGTGTGCCCAACCCCCCTTTTCTAATAATGGATCCTAAGGGTGCCCCTATCAAAAATAAAACCAAACAAGCTGCTGAAAGCGTGAA
>JAYTSC010000479.1:0-2671 GCA_043745885.1 Bacteroidota bacterium
TGTATTTGGTCTTCTCTTCCCTGAAAATCCGGGATTAGGGTTTCTAATGTTGTATCAGGATTTAATCCTTTAATGGCTTCAATCGTATTGTACCAAATAATGGATCCACCATCTTTCAAATCATCCCGATCTACACTGGTAACTACCGCATGTTTTACCTTCATCAGGTGTATGGCTTCTGCCACACGCTGCGGTTCATCCCAGTCGGCCGCTGAAGGCCTGCCGGTGGCTACTGCACAAAATCCACAGCTTCGGGTACAAGTATTACCCAGAATCATAAATGTAGCCGTTCCTTCGCCCCAACATTCACCCATGTTTGGACAATTACCACTTTCACAGATAGTGTGTAATTTATGGGTATCTACTAAACCTCTTACATGCTTATAACTTTCGCCTATGGGCAGTTTTACACGCAGCCAGTTAGGCTTTTTAAGAGGGAGATCTTTACTATTAGGATTTGAAGCTATGGTTAGTTCTTGCATTCAATTGGCTATTTAAATTAGTAGTCTGGAGTTAGAAGTCTGGAGTCTGTAGTTATTTTTTTGGAGCTAGGATTTTTTCATTAAAACCCTGACTCCAGACTCCTAACTTCTAACTCCAGACTACTGACAGTAGACCGTACAGTAAAGAATTCACAAAAATAACTCACTTACGTTTACCAAATAATATGGCAATATAAGCATTGAAAAAGAATTTCTTTTCCTCATTTAGGAGTAAAATGGGCATGGTTTGTGAGTAGTATTCAGCATTTAAACCAATTTCAAGAGCTGAGAGTACTTCATTATATCGACCATAATCAAACCGAAGGGCTGTATGGGCATGTACTCCGGGTACAAATTTTATTTCATTGAATCCTTTTCCAAAACTGCCCTGACCAATAATGATAGTGGGATCGAGAAAGAGTTTTGCATTATTATCATATTTAATTTCTTCCTGCTTATTGGTACTAGGATTCTTAATTTCAATATAATAAGGTTTCAATAAGCCTGCGGAAAAACCTCCGCCATATATAGCAGATACAGCAACCCCATTTTTGTTTCCTTTTCCTCCGATCAATTTTTGTTGACCAATCCCTGCTTTGAGGTAATAGAAATTATTTTGTTTGCCATATACATAACTAGACAAAATAAGGAATCCTTGGTTAGAACTAAGGGTGGGTACTTTTTCTTCTTTATCATGCTTTCTTTCCCCAAATTCTAACCACCATAAATTTGTTTTGGTGATGGTCTTATATTTCCCTTTTTCATAGAACATACCCCATCCATCGGTATTAAATTTAAATCCGAAGGCAGATTGTTTTTGAAAAATTAGTGCCCCCTCCTCCTCTTGTTTGATGAGTTGGTTTACTTTTTCACGCCGCTCAGCTTTCTGTTGCTGTTTCGTATTAACAGGCTGAGTGGTTACTTTTTGTTGTGCAGAAACAACAAAAGAGGATAATACGAATAGGTTTAAAATTAGCTTCTTCACTTCCATATGGTTTCTTACTTGTAAATTTATAGTAAAATGATACAATGACTTCACAAATTATTTATAAAGGCGACCTACGAACCACTGCAACCCACCTTCAAAGTGGTACGGTAATCGAAACAGACGCCCCAACTGATAACCAAGGTAAGGGTGAAAAGTTCTCTCCAACCGACCTGATGGCTACTTCCCTAGGCACCTGTATGATAACGACCATGGCCATTAAGGCAAGAACCATGGATATCCAATTAGATGGCACACGCCTGGATGTGACCAAAATAATGGTTAGCGACCCCAGAAGGATCGGTAAAATTGTGGTTCACTTGTTTTTCCCTCCTGAATTAGTTTTGGATGAAAAACAAAAAGAAATCCTAGAAAGAACCGCCCGTACCTGCCCTGTTGAAAGAACTTTACACCCCAATGTTGAACTGGATTTGCAATTTAATTGGCAATAAGCTTTCTTTCATATTCTAATGAATAATTACAAGACGTCTATTTTCAATATTTTGTTGCCTACGGCACATTCCAGGCAACGTTTGTTGATACAATAATGATTTGTTAATTCAATTAAAGCTTGTGAATCTAAGGCAGATCGAAGGCTGATACCCGACTGTTTCCACTCTCGGGTGATTTGGTTTTGCTCAGCCGGAAGCTCATAAAGCCATTGAACTGCTTTTTCTTTGAATGCTTCTTCGTTAGTGTACAAGCCATAGGAAAATAGTAGTGGGATGACCGTATTAATCATAATATTTTCAGTCATCTGCTTACCGAGATGCTTGGGTTGATATTCGGTTATTTCATCAAAGCGGTAATGATAATGCCAATAATCATTTGCAGTTATGGAAAACATTTCCTGAATTTTTTTAATATCCTTTATTTCTTTTATCAGTGAAAAAAAAGGGTTGGATTGATTAAGTAACATAGCCAGTTGTGCCAACCGTACTGTTGGAAAAGCTGCCGGTCGCATGCGCAAAAAAGCAGGCTGTTTATTTATGGGTTGTAACTGGTATTTCCTTTTTAAAAAGCGATATTCTCTTTGAAGCATTATAGGATAATCTTCTGTTAATTTTCCTGATAAGAGGTTTGCTTGGCCCAACAATACTGCCTCGAGTTGCTGCACTTGGTTTTTATGTTTCAAAAGGAATTGTAAAGGGATACTTCTTGCGACAAATCCAAATAAGTCTGCATTCACTTTTACGCCAAAATT
>JAYTSC010000480.1:0-15247 GCA_043745885.1 Bacteroidota bacterium
CGCCCACAACACCCTTGCTTTGGACTAACGATTCCCGTTGGATGGCTCGTTCAAGAATTCCACTTTAAAGAACTATCGCATGCATGGCGCACATTAAAAAAGCAACCTTTTTGGGTTGCTTTTGTTTTTTATTTACTGCTTATGTATTTATTTCAACATTTTATCAAAATGCTTTTTGAAAAAAAGTAGCTGGTAATCAATAGCCGTATTCCAATATTTCCAGTTATGTTCTCCGGGGCGTTCTGTATAATCGTGAGGAATTTTCAGTTTGATCATTTTTTCATGAACCGCTTTATTCATCGCTAAGACCCGATCTTCCGTTCCGCAATCTATAATAATTGCCAATGAATCTTTGGGATAAAGCTCAATTACATTTAGTGCACTCCAATCGTTCCAATATTTTCGATTAACAGCGGTATCACCCAAACGCTTTTCTACATCGTATCTCTGCGTTATTACAGTTACATGTAAAGCCCCACTCATACTGCCACAGGCACTAAAAAGGTCCGCATGCCTAAAGCCTAGAAAAATTCCTCCATGACCACCCATACTTAAACCGGTAATGGCTCTACCCTTTCTATTGGCTATTGTTCGATAGTTGGCATCCATATATTTAGGCAGTTCAGTACCTACAAAAGTTTCATATCGAAAACTACTATCGATTGGGCTATCAAAATACCAACTGGTACTCGCACCATCCGGACAAACAATCAAAAGTTGGTACTGGTCTGCCAATTGTTGTATATGTGGCACTTGCTTAATCCAGTTTGCATAATTTCCGAAAGCACCGTGTAAAAGATAAATAACCGGAAATTTTTTATCCGATTCGATGTAAGAAGAAGGTCGGATGATAACTGCTTTCACTTCTTTGCGCATACTGTTACTAAATATGGCAATTGTGTCAACAGAGGCAGCTGAGATCAAACTAACCGAAAAAGTAAGAAAAAAGAAAATAACCATTCGTTTCATAAAAAATAATGTTTTATCTGTAATCATAAATAAACTTAAAAAATGTTTGCTTGTGAAATAAGAAAGCAATTATTCAATTCCAATATAAATAGATTTGATTTTAGTTTCAAAAATAAATAAAAACAAAGCCACTTGAATTATATAAGTGGCTATAAAGTGTTGTTTTACTAACTATTAATGCGAGTAAGGTTTGAATAATATATAAAGTTTTTGTCAATATATTATTGTGAATTAAGCCGCAGATTTACATGTTTAGATCAATTTAATATTTATTAATCTGAGAATCTGCGGCTAAAAAATATTCGAATACTTAACCCTTTATTGGCATTATTAATTCTTTTTTTGCAAAGCATTCTGCATAGGATTAAGCCCTTGTGATTGTCCGCGTGCACCTGCTCTTGCTTTAAATATGGCAAACTTAGAAGGCTCCGTATTAGCACCTGATTTAGGCCAATTATTATTTCCTTCATTAATATCAGCGGTTTCTTTCAAAGGATCCAGCTTGATACTTACCGCTTTTTTCCTTGTCACAAAAAGTTTTGTAACTGCTTTTTCATTCAACCGCCAAATCTGTGCAGGTATTTTTTCTGTTTCCTTGCTTCCATCTTCAAAAGTAAATTCAACAATAATTGGCATTACCAATCCTCCTTTATTGGAGAAAGCAATTTCATATAAATTCACATTGGCATATTTCGCTTTTTCTGCATCCGATAATCCTTCAGGATTGAAAGCACCTGCCGGATTGGGTATTTTAGTGATAGAATCATATGGCTCCAACCCTCTTGCATATCTCCAGTAAAAATCACGAAGACTAGTATCAGCATCGGTTAAAAAAACGATGTTTTTATCTTGTCTATTTCTAATCTTTGATATATCGTCAAATGCGGGTAACATAGGTTTATCAATACCCCGAGGTCCGTTACCACCTCCACCATTAAATCCAACTCCGCCTCCTCTTCCACCAAAACCACCACCAGCAGCATTTGCAACTGCATTGGGATCGAATACGCCATATTTAACTGAGTCAATTGAAATATCGCAGGGTTCAATTCCATAAAACCATCCTCTCCAAAACCAGTCAAGGTCTTCTCCACTAGCATCTTCCATAGTACGGAATAAATCGGCAGGGGTTGGGTGTTTAAATGCCCAACGTCTGGCATATTCTCTAAAACTAAAATCGAACAATTCTCGCCCCATGATTGTCTCACGAAGTATGTTTAATCCTGTTGCAGGTTTAGTATATGCATTGGGTCCAAACAGTATAATGTTTTCACTATTCGTCATAATGGGCTCTAATTGTTCTTTTGGTAAAGCCATATAAGAGGCAATGCTAAATGCCGGACCACCGCGAGAAGGATATTTATTATCGTATAATTCTTCCGTGAGGTATTGAACAAAAGAGTTTAAACCTTCATCCATCCAAGACCATTGACGCTCATCGCTGTTAACAATCATAGGAAAAAAGTTATGGCCAACTTCATGAATGATTACACCCAGCATTCCTTGTTTGGTAGACTCACTATAGGTACCATCTTTCTGTGTACGACCATTGTTAAAACATATCATTGGGTACTCCATTCCGTTGGCAGCCTCAATACTTTGTGCCACAGGATAAGGATAAGGAATTGAAAATTTAGAATAGGATTTAATGGTGTGTGCTACCGCTTTGGTTGAAAATTTTCTGTATAACCCATACGCTTCTTTCGCATAACCACTCATACACATAATTTTCTTTCCCTCCACATAAGCCGGCATGGCATCCCAGATATATTTCCGGCTGGAAGTCCAGGCAAAATCTCTCACATTTTCTGCTTTAAATATCCATGTTTTCTTTTGGGTGCTCTTTTGTAATTCAGCTTTTTTGGCTTCTTCTAATGTAACTACTTCAACAGGTTCTTTTGCGTTTTGTGCCTGATTCCAACGAGCCATTTGTGCAGCAGATAAAACTTGTGCATAGTTCTGACACTGGCCTGTGCCAAGTACTATGTGATCTGCCGGTAAGGTTATTTGCACACTATAATTACCAAATGCCAGGGCAAACTCTCCTCTACCGGTAAACTGGTGGTTCTGCCATCCCTGAAAATCGCTGTAAACACATAAGCGAGGAAACCATTGTGCCATGGTAAAAAGTTTGTTCGCATCTTCTCCTAAGGTCTCAAAACCACCACGACCCCCAAAAGTTAAACGATCTGGTATCTTATAGCTCCATACCAGATTAAAAACAAATTTTTGCCCTGGCTTCAATGAGGTGGACAGATCAATTCTCATCATGGTTTTATTGATGGTATATTTTACCGCTTTTCCTGTTACATCAGTAAGTTTTGAAATAATAATACCATACCCATTATCTTGTTTCTGCTCTTCTATGTTGTCGATGGTAATGGTAGTTACCTGTCTGCCCATTGAACTTGCATTCTGGTAATTGGCGTTATTCAGTGTATTGTGCTCGTTCTCATCTAACTGAAGCCATATATAATTCAATACATCAGGTGAGTTATTATAATAAGTAACTGTTTCACTTCCTTTTAAAAGAAGATTGGGTTCATCCAATTCACATGTAATCTCATAGTCTGCTCGTTGTTGCCAATACTTAGTACCCGGTGCACCACTTGCTGTACGATATTCATTAGGGGTAGGTAAAATGGTTCCCAATTGTTCAAATTTATTACCATGATTGGAAGTAGGATTGTTACGAATGTCTTGGGCATTTATTGCGCCTAAACAAACTAATAACCAAAAAAAGATGCTGATTTTTTTCATAGTTTTTTTTTATTTAAAAAGGTAATCTTTCCAAAATCATTTGAAGTGAAAGGGCAAAAATGCCACCTGTTACATATAGCAGGTATTCTCTCCTATGGCACTTAAAAATGGTTACGAATATAAAGGAAATCAATAAAACTGCTGTTACGATTAATAATTGACCTGCTTCCAGACCTAAATTGAATGCCAGAAGCTGACTTACGACGTTATTTTCACTTCCCAAAAGGCTTTTTAGGTAGCTACTAAAGCCCAGACCATGTACTAAGCCAAAGAAAAGGGCGAGGAAATAAATTAGTGGAAATTTTGATTTGAATACAAACTTCTTCACGAAAATATTGCTTACCGAAGTGATTATAATGGTAACCGGTATCAAAAATTCGATCCATTTCATAGAATATTGAACCAAATTGAACACACTAAGGGCCAGTGTTATGGAATGTCCAATGGTAAAAGCGGTAACCAGAATTAAGATTTTGCGCCAATCACTGAATTGATACCTTAAGCAAAGAGCCATAACAAACAGGATATGGTCAATACCACGCAGGTCTGCAATATGCTTGTAGCCTATTTCAAAGTAAAGTCCAAAATCATTCATAGCAGTATGTTAAATTAATACTGACCTTTGGAGAAGAAAAAAAATGTTGGTTGAATGGTAAATATAATGGTTCAATGGTTTTTAACAGGAATGATTGCAGTCATGCATCCCTTTTTCGTTTCAGTTATAGAAATAAATCATAATACGAAAGAAGCTATTGTAGAAATCAGTGTCAGGATATTTACGGAAGACCTTGAAAAAACCCTTCAGAAATATTCCACCAGTAAAATGGACATTATTAATCCAACTGATAAAGCCCTTTTGGAAAAACAGATCAGTCAATATATCACTCAAAAATTAAAGTTGAAGATTAATGGTCAGACCGTTACGCTAAACTATATTGGTCACGAAATTCAAAAAGAAAGTATTTGGAGTTATTTTGAAGTAACTAAAATAGCAGAAATAAAAAAAGCAGAAGTAGACTGCACACTCTTGTATGATTTTGAGAAATCGCAATCAAATATTATTCATATAAAAAGTAAAGGTATTGACAAGAGTTATAAATTAGATTTTCCGAAGAATGTAACTGTGTTTGATTTTTAATCTGTGCATTTACTCAATTGTTCATGCCATTAAAAGACAAAAGATATAAACGCTTTTTGGTATAATTGTATCAAAAATATTGCCAAAGAATACACAGAAAAAGTATGTGTATTCTTTGGCAAAAAAACTTTACAATTTAATTTACATTGAAAATTAAAAAAATTAAATAATTTTTACCCAAAATCTCCAACCAGCGGGTCAGTAAGGGTAACGAGTACTTTATCGATGCGTCGGTTATCCATATCCACAATTTCGAAAGTAAATATCTTCCATTCTAAAGTTTCACCAGTTTTGGGAATCTTTTCAAGTTCGTGAATGATAAATCCTGCAAGGGTATCAAAATCCTGGTCGCCTTCCATCATCCATTCGGTTTTATCAAAACTGGAAAGAAAATCATAAAAAGGGATTTGTGCATCCACCAGAAAACTACCATCAGCCCTTTGTATAATTTCATGGTCTTCATCTTCTTCTTGTGGAATATCACCAACAATGGCTTCCAGGATATCGTTTAAAGTCATTAAACCTTGTACACTTCCATATTCATCTACAATGAAGCATTGATGGATTTTGGTTTGTTTAAACTTTTCTAAAACCTGATAGGCTGTATTATTTTCCGGAACATACATCACTTCTCCCATAATAGAATAAACAGTAGCGGAAAGATCAGCACTAAAAAGGTTTTTGATGGAAACCACTCCTTTTATATGATCGATATCTTCTTCACATACCGGATAAACAGAATGTAAAACATCATTCATAGATAATCTTACTTCACCAACTGTTTTACTACCCTCAATCCAATTAATATCGGTACGGTGTGTCATCAGTGAAGTAATGTTTCTGTCACTCAAGTGAAAAACCCTCTCAATGATATCTTGTTCAACTTCTTCAATAGCTCCATGTTCGGTTCCTTCACTAACGATGGCTTTGATTTCTTCTTCTGTTACTTGGTTATCGGTTGTTTTAATATTCAGGATCCTCAGAATGGCATTTGCAGAGATACTTAATAGCCAGATAAAAGGAAAAGTAATCCATGATACGATGCGCATGGGGCCTGCAACAGATTTGGCAATTTTTTCGGGGCTACTCAAACCAATTCTCTTTGGCACCAGCTCACCTAAAACTAAGGATAAATAAGTTAACACAATAACGATTAACGTAGTGGCAATGGTTCCGCTATATGGTTGTAAGAGGTCGAATTTTTGAAGCCACTGCTGTAAGGGAGCTTTAAAGCTAGCACCGGAATATATTCCTGTTAACACCCCAATAAGCGTAATACCTATTTGTACAGTTGATAAAAAGGTTTCTGGGTGGTTGGCTAGTTCCAGTGCCCGCTTGGCATCCAAATCGCCTTTAATAGCCTGACCCTCTAATCGGGCTTTTCTGGCAGAAACCAGTGCTATCTCGGCCATTGAAAACAGGCCATTAATAACAATAAGGATGAGGAGAATAATTACTTCAGTCATAATTTAATATGTACAAATCTAATCAAAAGGCTTCAAATGGTTATTCTTGCTTATCTCCGAGGTTAATTATGACATACTTGGGCAATTCCTTTTCGCGGGTTTTAGGATTAAGAAAAGGGAGGGTTAAGGCAGTAACTCCAAAATGACTTCCTTCATGAAGAACCTGCAAGTAAGGAAATGCTTTACTAATTGCAGCAAGACTGTCTTTACTGGTAAGAATAATTGATGCAGGTTTTAGATTTTCAAAACTGACTACTGTTGGGAAAATATATTTTCCATAAAAATGCAATGCCCTTCCCTCATGAATACCATAAAGGGTTATTTTGTTTTTGGGTATTTTATTTTTTTCTATGAATGCAGCGGCATCATTCCCCAATTGGTATTTTAAAACATTGGGATAAAAAGCAGTAGCTAAAAATACATTTACACCAATAACTGTAAACAATGATAGTGCTATTAAAGCCGGCACTTTTATTTTTTGTAAAAAGCATATTCTAAAAAAAACAAAAAAAGATAAAACAGCCAAAACAGGAACCATTATAGGCACATCAAAAGGCCAAATCATCAAGATTACAACAGCACCCCAAAGCAGAGAGAAAATAATAGCATGAAAAATAAGCAACGGCTTTTTCCAAGGTATGTATTCCTCAGTATACAATAGCTTAAATAAAAAAACAGCTGCGATTATAGAAGCTAGTGGAAAAACCACAAAAATATAATGAGGCAATTGGGCTTGGCTTCTTCCTAGGATACAATACGTTACAATAAAACCACCTGTGGTAATCCATTCTTCGTTTGCAGCCAAGAGGAATTTTTTATTTGCCAAATTTTTTATTGAAAAAAACAACCCTAATAAGAAAATAAATATCCAGGGAAGAAAGCTCCACAGCATATTTTCCAAAAGAAAAGTAAAATGATTCATCTCATTAAAATGGTTCTCCCCGGTATATCTCCCAAAACTTTGTGTCCAATAATAAAACCGCAAACCAGACTGAATGGGTTCACCATTAATTAATTTACCGTGGTGCAGATCAAATTGTTGGTATAATCCGATGCTCATTGGAATAAGCATGATACCAACAATTACTAACCCAACTATATATTCCCATCTAAACAATTGTTTCCATTCTCTTCTTAATAAAAAATGGGGCACAAAAGCAAAAGCCGGAACCATTAATGCAATGGGCCCTTTTGTAAGCATTCCACCTGCAATAGCCATAAATGAAATGAAAAAGTATTTCCATTTGCCGGTTTGGTGCCAGGCCGCCATTTGCCATAGGCTCAGGCTTACCCAGCCCATCAGCATGGTATCACATCGCACATCATGGGTAATTAAAAAAACTGCCTGTGAAGTGGCTAATACTAGGGCACTTAACTTAGCAATATCTTTAGAATAAAATAATAATGCCAATTGATAAGTAGAATAAATGGCCAAAAGGATAAACAGAAAAGAAGGTAGCCGATAAGCCCAATCATGAACCCCCAATAGCTTCATACTTAACGCAGACAACCAAAAAAGCATGGGTGGTTTATCTAAATAATCTATTCCTAAATCGAATACTTGTAAATAACTTTTATTTTCCAACATTTCACGGCTGATAGATGCATATTGTGAGGCATCAATATCCATCAGCGGTATCAGCACCATTCCTAAAAGGTAGGTGATGACACATAAGGTTAAAACAATGGCGAAGTTGCGATTGCTAATCATATTAGATTGTATCAAAGACCAAAAGTCCTATTTTATCATTAAATAATTTTCCTGTTATATAACCCAGAATACACCCCAATACAGCACCACACAAAACATCTAATGGATAATGGACACCTACATACACTTGTCCGTAGCAAATGGTAGCTGCCCATACAAAAAACAACCGTCCCCATTTTTTAAAAATAGGTTGAAGGGTGATATAAATAAACATGGCAAAACCAAAATGGTTCGTGGCATGTGAGGAAGGAAAACTATATCCCCCTGAGCAGTTGTTTAAGCGTAAACTTACCTGACTCATTAAAACATTGTCCATACAGGGTCTGGGTCTTTCAAAAATATTTTTGATCAGATTACTACTCAGTTGGTCAGTAAGGGTTACAGTTACTATTACAAAAAGAATCCATGAGAAGGCTTTTTGTTTAAAGTTAAGGAAAGCAAAAATGATAAGAAACAAGTACAAAGGAGCCCAAGTATTGGCTTCACGCCACCAAGGAAATACCTGATCAAAAAAGCCATTTGTCCACTCTGTATTTAACTTTAGGAATAGCCAGGTATCCCATTGGTTTATTAGGGCCCATATTTTTTGAAAAAAAGGTATCAGCAGAAGCTGGTTTTGCATATTGGGTAAAGATAAACTTTGTACAATGGCAATAAACAATCGTTGCAGAATTGTTTTTACATATTTATTTCATGGTGACAGTCTAAATTTACTGATTTTATAGTATTTTAGAGGGATGAAAGTTCAGTTATCTATCTTATGTCTGCTTTTTCTAACTACAAGCTCTTATTCACAAAACAGCAACAATTATTCATTCGTTGGCGAAATTGAAACTGTTTCAAAGAGAGATACAAATATCACTATGTTTAGGGATTTGTTACTCAGAAACCAAGTTCCCAAGAATTGGATGCCCAATGCCATAACTACAAGTCCCTTACCTCCTGTTTATTATGGTAACAATGGGAATGGTTTTGATTTGTATGGATCCATTCTTGACCATATGCCCATACTTAAACCGGACAGCAGCTTTTCTTCCAAAATACCATTAGCAAAATTATCCTATATTAAAATACCCTTACTTATAACTCAGAACTTTAATTATTTAGAACCAAAGGTTTTGCCAAAACAGCCCAATAACTTTAATAAAAAGTAATTTTTATTAAACGGAGAGATTAGGATTGAGATTATACTATTTCTTTTTGGCAATAATAATCATCCTTGGTGACTTTTTAATATCATATCGACCCAGTTCATAATCACCAAATACTTCTTGAACTTGCATATTTTGATAAGCCAGCATTTCGATAAAATCACCTAATGAAAATTTTGCAACCCGCTCTGTAAATAAATGTTTGGGTGTTTTATTGGAAGCATCCGTGATCTGTATCTGCTTAAAAAAATGTTCCTCTGTATGCCATTTAGCTATATGAAAAGTAATTTCCTCTATTGCAGTGGTTGTTGATTTTTCTATTTGGTTTTCAGAATAATGTACATTCAGATAATCGATTACAAAAATTCCGTTTGATTTCAGACTTTGTGCAATGGTTCGAATGGCATTATTGTGCTCTCGATGTGTTTTAAAATAGCCAAAACTGGTAAAAAAGTTAAATGCATAGTCGAAATAATTGATCCAGAAAGGGAGTCGCATGTCATGCTGATAAAAATGGAGGCGTTCATTTTCATCTTGTAATGCCTCATCAATAGAGGCGGCTGAAAGGTCAATACCGGTTACATCAAAGCCCATTTCTACCAATGCTTTACTATGCCTGCCTTTGCCACAGGCAATATCCACCATAGTACTACCGGGGGGTGGTTTTAGGTACTGTATAAGGGTATGAATAAATTGCAAAGCCTCCTCTTCATCCCTATGTTGGTATAACAGATGATAATAGTGTGAATTGAACCAATCTTTGTACCAATCTTTAAAAGGCATATTTAATCATTAGATCACAAAATTAGGTCAGTAGTTCAACAAAAAAATTTCAATTATGTTTGCAACCTTAAAATACTGATTCATGGCATTAATAAAGAGCATTTCAGGCATTAGAGGAACCATTGGGGGTAAACCCGGTGAAACATTAAGTCCATTAGATTTAGTACGGTTTACAGCCGCTTATGGTACCTGGTTATTGGGACAATCAGAAAACAAAAAAGTTATCATAGGACGTGATGGACGAATTAGTGGCGAAATGGTGCAAAGAATTGTTGTAAGCACACTCAATGCTTTAGGACTGGATGTGGTTGATTTAGGATTGAGTACTACTCCAACCGTTGAAATGGCAGTTGTATTTGAGAAGGCTGCAGGAGGTGTCATTTTAACTGCCAGTCATAACCCAAAAGAATGGAATGCATTAAAACTTTTGAACAGCAAAGGAGAGTTTATTAGTGCAGAGGTAGGTGCCAAGGTTTTGGATATTGCAGCTAAAGAGGATTTTATTTTTGCCGCTGTTGATCAGCTGGGTAGTTACACAACAAATGAACTTTCTCTTCAGCAACACATTGATGCGGTTGTTAATTACCCTTTGGTGGATGCTACGGCTATTAAAAAAGCCAAATTTAAAATTGTAATAGATGCCATAAATAGTACAGGGGCTATTGCGGTTCCCTTGTTGTTAAAAGCATTGGGTGTTAAAGAGATTGTAATAATAAACGGAGAAGTGAACGGAAAATTTGCCCATAATCCCGAACCACTTCCTGAAAATCTGCATCAATTATGCAATGAAGTAAATAAACAAAAAGCGGACATGGGAATTGCGGTTGACCCCGATGTGGATAGACTTTGCTTTGTTTGTGAAGATGGTAGTTTATTTGGCGAAGAATATACTTTGGTAGCAGTAGCAGATTACATATTACAACATAGAAAAGGCAATACCGTAAGTAATATGTCATCAACCCGAGCACTGAAAGATGTAACCATAAAACATGGTGGTGAATACACAGCAAGTGCAGTTGGGGAAGTAAATGTGGTTAATAAAATGAAAGCAGTTAAGGCAGTAATTGGAGGAGAGGGCAATGGAGGAATTATTGTTCCCGACTTACATTATGGAAGAGATGCTTTAATTGGTATTGCTTTGTTTTTAACGCATCTGGCCCACGAAAAAAAATCAGTGAAACAATTGCGCAATACTTATCCTGATTATTTCATGAGTAAAAATAAAATAGAATTAACTCCAGGATTTGACTTAAATAAAATATTCGATCATATCAAAAAGAAGTATAAAAAATACCCTATCAATACTGAAGATGGTTTGAAAATAGAATTTGAAAATGATTGGGTACACTTACGCACCAGTAATACAGAACCCATCATCCGAATATATGCAGAAAGTAATTTTGAAACTACGGCAGCCAATATTGCTCAAAAGTTGATGAAAGATATCAAGGAAGCTATGTAAGAAAGTTAGGAGTTTGAAGTCAGGAGTTAAAATCGTTCACTAGAGACTCTAAACTCCAAACTCCAGACTTGTAACAAAGAATTTTATTAATTTTACCCAATGGAAAGAATTTATTTAGATAATGCCGCCACTACCGCACTTGATCCGCAAGTATTGGAAGCAATGATGCCTTTCCTGACTACCAATTTTGGTAATCCCTCCTCCATCTATAGTTATGGACGGGAATCGAGGATGGCCGTTGAAATGGCCCGAAAATCAGTTGCTAAAATACTGAATGCACACCCTGCGGAAATATTTTTCACAAGCGGCGGAACAGAAAGCAGCAATATGGCTATTACAGCGGCTGTAAGAGATCTTGGTTGTAAGCATATCATTTCCTCCGTAATTGAACATCATGCTACTACAAACACTGTGGATTATTTACTGCAAAATGGAGAAGCCATTCTAAGTTTTGTAAATATTTTACCTAATGGACATATTGACATAAAAGATTTAGAAAAACTGTTAGCAAACAGTAAAGAAAAATGCTTGGTTTCCTTAATGCATGCCAATAATGAAATTGGTAATATGCTTGATATAAAACGGGTAGGTGAACTTTGCAAAAAACACAACGCAATTTTTCATAGCGACACTGTACAAACGGTTGGGCATTTCCCTTTTGATTTAAGAAATACACCCGTTGATTTTATCACAGGTGCCGGACATAAGTTTCATGGTCCAAAAGGAGTTGGGATTTTATATATCAATGAAAATATAAAAATAAAACCCTTCATCAATGGTGGTAGTCAGGAAAGAAATATGCGAGCCGGTACCGAAAATTTATATGGAATTGTCGGATTTGCCAAAGCGCTTCAATTGGCTACCGATAACCATGAGCAGGACAACCTATACATTTCTGGACTGAAGAAGTATATGATGGATCAATTAATCCGCAACATTGAAGGAGTAACATTTAATGGTGATCCATTGGGCAATAGTTTATATGCAGTGTTAAGTGCCAGTTTTCCAAAAACAGAAAAGAGCGAGATGATACTTTTTAACATGGACATCAATCATATTTGTGCCAGTGGTGGCAGTGCCTGCACCAGTGGCGCAGATCAGGGTTCTCATGTGATTAGATCAATTAACAACAATCCCAATCAGGTAACTGTCCGTTTTTCATTCAGCAAATACAATTCAAAAGAAGAAATTGATACAGTTGTTGAGAAATTGAAGGAATTCATTTAGTTGGACTGCTAGTTTTTTTTTACTTGCGCCCGGGGTATTTATTAATCAAATTGCATGATACCTTTAATCACAGACTAAATATATATTGGAAATTACCAACAAAAAGCCTCACGATTATCTAGCATTGGTTTGGATTAACTTTCCTTACTGAATTAGTTAGGGACAAAAAATAATGGGAATTAAATACGCATTATTGGTAATCATCCTCATTAAATTCATCTTCGTCATGACTACCCAATGAACCCAAATTCATCATACTTCCCATCAAATCTTTGAATTCAATTTTTCCGTCAATCATTTTTTTACTGATGATTGAATAAGAAGATAATCCATGCAAGACAAATTCCATCAATAATGCATTCTCATAAGCGTTTGCCTGAGGATAATATTTTTTAACAAATCCATAAAGACCATCTACTTTGTATAAAGCCGCAATTTTATCAGCATCTTTCATATCCAGCAAAAGATCGAGGTGGTTGCCACTGTCAAACCATTTTGTGACCGATTTATAGGGGCTTTCGGGTTCTTTTTCATCCACAGATTTTTTTCCTACAGCCCTCCTCTTTTTAACTGATTCCGGATTAGGAAAATAGGTGATAAACTGTGTACGAATCGATCTATCTAATAAATTGACTGCAACCTGGTAAGGCCCTTCTTGTTCACCTTCATATACCAATTCAATTTTGCCCGTTATAGAAGGAATAATACCTGAAAGATCACTTACCCATACTTGTGTTTTCTCTTCCCGGTGAATAAGGGCTCTTCTTTCCGCACTACTAACTGCATTTTCATATGCGGCAATGGTTAATCGGGCACTTACCCCACTCTTCTTATCTACGTATTCATTTGCCCTTGCCTCAAAAGCTACCTGCTCAACTAATCTTTTAATAAGGTCACTGACGTCTACTTTTTCCTTTTGTACATCCAAAATATCAGACTCTTGTTCGGTAATAGCCAATGAAGTTTCGATATCTTTTGGGTAGTGGGTTAATATCTGGCTTTCAATTCTATCTTTTAATGGTGTTACAATACTTCCTCGATTGGTATAGTCTTCCGGGTTGGCGGTAAAAACAAATAAAATATCCAATGGCATCCGAAGTTTAAATCCACGAATCTGAATATCTCCTTCCTGCAAAATATTAAAAAGGGCTACCTGTATTCTTGCCTGCAAATCGGGTAATTCATTGATTACAAATATGCCCCGGTTACTACGAGGGATAATACCGTAATGAATTACTTTTTCGTCGGAAAAACTGAGTTTCAGATTAGCGGCTTTAATGGGATCGATATCACCAATCAAATCTGCTACACTTACATCCGGTGTTGCTAATTTTTCTCCATAACGCTCACTACGATGCACCCATTGAATAGGTGTTTCATCTCCATATTCTACTATTAGGTCTTTTGCATATTTGCTCATGGGTTTTAGAGGATCATCATTTACTTCACTACCCGCAATAATGGGGATGTATTCGTCCAACAGATCAATCATTTGGCGTGCCATTCTAGTTTTTGCCTGACCTCGTAAACCCAGAAATAAAATATTATGCCTGCTTAGCAAAGCTCTTTCAGTATCCGGAATTACCGTATCCTCATAACCTAAAATGCCAGTGAAAGGATTTTCTTTTTTTTGTATAGTACTGATCAAATTATTCCTTATTTCTTCTTTAACAGATTTGGTTTGATACCCGCTTTTCTTTAGTTGCCCCAGTGTTTTTATTTTTTTTATTTCCATTTTGTTGATAGGTCGAGGTTAAATTAATTTAATTTTAAATACTCATTTATTTTGGATTTTTTAGCGATTGGTGTACGCACATTTAATAAACCGTTTTTCTTTTACCGCTTTCAAAGTCTTTAAAGATAAAAGCCCCCAATTTATCTAATGAAGCAAAGAATGCTTTCCCATTATTCATTTCAGTAAATTCTTGTACAAATTTTTGCAAATAAGGGTCTGAAGCGATCATAAAAGTGGTGATGGGTATCTTTAATTTCTTACACTGTGCGGCAAGGTTAATACATCGGTTTACAACTTTTCTGTCCAAGCCAAAACTATTTTTGTAATATTTTTTACCAATTTTTAAACAGGTAGGTTTACCATCAGTAATCATAAATATCTGTTTGTTCGGATTTTTTCGTCTCCTCAATAAATCCATGGCCAATTCTAAACCTGCAACGGTATTGGTATGATAGGGACCCACCTGCAAATAAGGAAGATCTTTAATCTCAATACTCCATGCATCATTACCAAAGACTACAATATCTATGGTGTCTTTAGGATACTTGGTAGTGATGAGTTCACACAAAGCCATGGCTACTTTTTTGGCGGGTGTTATTCTGTCTTCACCGTATAAAATCATGGAATGAGAAATATCAATCATCAAAACTGTTGAGGTTTGCGTTTTAAAATCACATTCCCGGATTTGTAAATCAGCCTCCTGCATTGAAAAACTCTCGATACCATGGTTAATTTGTGCGTTCCGTATACTTTCTGTAAAATCAATCTGCTCCAGCATATCCCCAAACTGAAATGGGCGCGTATCCGGATTTATTTCATCTCCCTGGCCTGGTTTAAAAATTTGG
>JAYTSC010000481.1:0-4969 GCA_043745885.1 Bacteroidota bacterium
TAGTTCATAAAAGTGGGACAGTGATGTGTGAAAACAGCCATCTGTTGTTCTTCGGGTTCACTAATTTCCTTTTGAATAAAAGCCAAACTCTCGGCATGAAGTTCGTTGTATTTTTCTGCCGAAAGGCGAAAGCCCTTGTTTTTAATTTGGTGAAAATCATTCATACTTCTTTCTATATGCCATTGATCACTGGCACTAATTTTACTCCAAAGAGTTGAGAAAATAAGTTTGGTTTTTTCAATAACCACCGAAGTATTGTTCACCAAAAACACATTGCTTCGAATTTTCTCATTCAGCATCCCGCATTTATCTGCAATATCAAAATGGTAATATTCATGATTGCCTGGCAGCCAATAGGTAGTTTCAAAATGATCACTAACATAACTGAAAAAATCTTTGTGCTTGTCCAATAACGCAAAAGGCACAATATCTCCCGCCAACACCAATACCTCAGCCATTGGCTGCAAAGGGTGCTGTTTTAAGAATTCCTTGTTGGCAGGAAATTCTAAGTGAAGGTCGGAGGCATATTGGATTTTGAGAGGCATGCTAAATGTGTTTTTTACTAATGTGGTCTTCTTTGGGTGATCGTGTGTTCATTTACTTTTTCTTTTTGACTTTCAATTTTTTGGCTTCTAATTTTTTCATGGCATTATCCAAATCATCTTCGGCTTGTTCTAATTGCTTTTTTTGCGTTAGGTCTTTATCAAAGTCGCTGATAAAATTTACATCCTGAATTACTCTGAATTTTTCAAATTCCTTTTCAGCTAACTTCAATGCAATTTCATGGCTTATTCTCCCTGCATCTTTCAGCACTTTGTAATCATTGAATTGCAGAAAGCCGTCTAATTTTTCAATCCATTCTTTCATACTCATTGCTATTTTCCGTTTTGCCTGGTTCTCTGCATAATCAAGATACATTACCACAATTCGGTTGAGTTCATCTATCTCTTCCAACTGCAAATAATTTTTTGCAATACTTACATCCGTTTTCATAATTTTTCCGACTGGAGAATTTTTCCATGTGGTTAAACCCATGTTGGGCTTTGTGGCTTTTGCTCTTTCAACAATTATTTCGGCAGCCGTGTGCCCTGTTATTGCCCAATGCAATTTGTTCTGCATCGTTTTGTAAAACACTAAAGTGATTTCTGCCTTCGGGTCGTAATCAATGCTGCATTGTGCATAGATGTCGGTAATCTTTTGGTAGAACCTGCGTTCACTTGCACGAATTTCCCGGATGCGTTCAAGCAGTTCTTCAAAATAATCTTTACCGAATTTTTCACCTTGCTTCAATCGTTCATCATCCATCACAAAACCTTTGATAATAAACTCCTTTAAAGTTTTAGTTGCCCAAATGCGAAATCGTGTTGCTTCGTGCGAGTTTACACGGTAGCCAACAGCAATGATGGCATCCAGATTATAGAACTGTGTATTGTAGTTTTTGCCGTCAGCGGCAGTTATTCGAAAATTTCGAATAACTGAAATCTCCTCCAACTCACCGCTTTTAAAAATCTCTTTCAGGTGATAATTAACCGTATGTGTTTCTACACCAAACAACTCAGCCATTTTCTTTTGCGAAAGCCAGTATGTTTCGTTCTCAAAAAACACATCAATGGTGGCTTTTCCTTCGGGTGTGGTATAGAATATTATTTCAAACTTTTCCATTGTTTAATTTTTTATCATTAATCTTTTCTTCCCAGTCAGCAACTGCTGCATCAACCCCTTCTTCTGCTCCCTCAACTTCTCTGCTTTGGCTTTAAGCAGGCTAATTTCTTTATCTGCCGCTTGCAGCACTTGGGCAATGGCGGTTTGTTCATTTAAAGAGTTAGGAATTATAAATGATAAATTATGAATTATGGTTTTTGTAACACTATATACCGATGTGCCAGTAGCATACTTTCTTAGTTTATTTCTAACCTGTTCTGATGCGAAAAAGTAAGCTGCAAAATCGAGTGAAATTGTTTTTTTATTACCTCTTAATACGAGTGTATGAAGTCCACCAATGGCCTTTTTGCCGTTTAAGTTTTTTACTTCAACAGCAGCACCTACACCTTCATAATCTTCAGAAGCATCAGCCATTACAATGTCGCCATCTTCTAAGTAGTTAATATCTTCAATTACTAGGCTTCCATCAATCAATTGTGGAATATTGGTTTGGGTATTAAAGTCTAAAAACGAACTATCATACTTTGAATGTATATCTCCATAATGGATACAATAAATCGAACCTTCACAATTGCTTTTAAGACCATCTCTTGAAATAGTGTATGATTTAATAAGCTTAAAAACATCACCTATCCGAATGGGCTTCCATTCATCATTCATAACTCCTAATTCATCATTAATTTTTAACCTCATCTTCCCCGTTAGCAAATTTTGCATCAACCATTTTTTGCGTTGTTCTTTTTGGGCAATGAGTTTTTGTGTATTAGCAATTGCTTCATCCCAAGTGCTGAGAACTTTGGCTATGGCTTTTTGTTCGGGGAGTGGTGGGATGGGGATTGGCGTTGAATTACAATTGTCTTTGTTCAAATATGGAACAGCAGTTTTTGTAGCAACTTTTTCAAAATAGTTTCTTTGATTTCTTAAAACATTTAGTAAAAAGATACTATCAACTAATCTGCTTGGTATAAAAGCATGCAATTGTTGATTAATTATTATTTCATTTTTTGTTATTGCAACAATTCCTAAATCACCAACACAAGTCATAATAACAGAATTTTTGGGGATGATTTTGAGTTTATGTTTTTTAGCATATTCAAGAGATACGAATAAATTTGATTTTGAAAACGAAATATCACTGCCACTAATTAAATCTGGAGTTGTAATCCACGGTATTCCATAATTACATAATTCTGGCTTATTTCGATCAGGAACTATAAAATCACATACTTCAGAAACTTCTTTCACCTCCCAATCACTAGGAATATCCCATTTGTCTGCACTATGATTTTTTTGATTCTTGTGATTGCTTTGATTTTTTATTTGAGAATCATGTTCATCATGCAAATCAGATGAATCATGGTTCAGATTATTTTCAGTTTGCATCACTCAATTTTTTAAGGTTATTATTTCCTACCAGCGATTTCAGTTGCTGTATGGCAATGGTATTAAGTTTTTTCAGTCGTTCGCCTTGCGACAGACCCATGCGTATAAATTCGGCATTCATGCTTTCTAGGTTGGCAAGAACCAGCAATTGCTCAATGCTGCTGTAATCCCGAATATTTCCTTCTTTGCTTGGGTTGGTTTTTCGCCATTGCTGTGCGGTAATGCCAAACATGGCCACGTTCAATACATCGGCTTCGTTGGCATAAATAAACTGCTCCTGCTCTTTGGTAATATTGGCCGGGATAATGTTTTCTTTGATAGCATCGGTATGTATGCGGTAATTCAGTTTGGACAAGGTGCGGTTCAGATTCCATTCCAAAGAGAGTCTGCGGTTTTCATCTTCTTTTAGGCGTTGGAATTCTCTAATGAGATAAACTTTAAATTCAGCACTGATCCACATGGCGAATTCAAACGCTATATCTTTGTGTGCATAGGTTCCGCCATACCTGCCTGTGGTTGCCTTCATCCCAATTGCATTAGTTTTCTCAACCCAGTCTTTTACGCTTAGTTTATAGCTGTTCAAACCTGCCTGACTTTTAATTATGGCGAATTCGCCATAATTAAAACTGGGGTTATAAACACTTTCCCAAACACCCAAAAACTCAACGGTATTTCTATTTCTTAACCAATCTGAAATAAAAAAATCTCCATCTTTTGCTTTAAGCATATCGGTTAAGGAAATAAAATCATCTTCCTTTTGGCTAATGATGCCGATGGCTGTGCCCTGAACATTGATGGTTGCTTTTTTTTCTTTTGCCATATTTTAAAATATATAATGTGGTAAAATTGGTTTTACACTTTCGTAATCTTGCTTTGCTCCTTTTCCGTGTTCTATCTCCTCGAGGTAATCCTCGAAGTGATCCGAAACATTGTGTCCGCTATTGTTACAAGCTTCTTTGGCTCTTTCAACAACAGGTAAAAAATGTCGGAATTCAGAATATTCCAAAACCTTTGAAAGTTTTCTTGCACCCCAATATTCATTGCCGTTTTCATCTATTTCTTTAATAGACTCAAACAGTGTAATATGCTTTTTCGATAATTCGTTTTCCATATCTATTTCGTTAACTGTTTTAAATAAACCTCAATCTCGCTTTGCACTATTACCAAATCCTTTTCTAACGCATCAATTTCAGTTTGCACAGCCTCAATATCCACTTCGGCTTCTTCTTCAAAAGTGTCCACATATCTAGGAATATTCAAGTTAAAATCATTTTCCTGTATTTCTTCAAGCGTGGCAACATAACTGAATTTATCTTCCACAATACCTGCTTGCAATCCACCATTATTAAATTTGTTATAAGTGTCAACAATATGTTCAATGTCTTGTGGTCGCAATCGGTTTTGATTTTTTATCGATTCGTAATGTTGGCTTGCATCAATAAATAATACATTTTTGTTTTCTTTTTTTCCTCTATTAAAAATTAAAATAGCTGCTGGAATACCAGTTCCAAAAAACAGATTGGCTGGCAAGCCAATAACGGCTTCCAATAAATTTTCCTCAATAGTTTTCTGCCTTATTTTTCCTTCGCTTGCACCTCTAAACAAAACACCGTGAGGAACCACCACACCAACTTTTCCTGTGCCTTCGTAGGTCGTTTCAATCATGTGAGTTATAAAAGCCCAATCGCCTTTGCTTTTTGGTGGTGTGCCTCTCCAAAAGCGGTTGTATTTATCTGTTTCGGGGTCAAAACTGTCTGCTGCTTTATTTTCTTCTTTGTCGTCAACCTTTCCCCACTTGTCAAGCGAAAATGGTGGGTTCGCAACTACAGTATCAAACTTCATCAATGCATCACCTTCTTTTAATTTCGGGTTTCTGATGGTATCTCCCCAACGAATGGTTGCGTTATCAAAACCGTGAAGGAAC
>JAYTSC010000482.1:0-6134 GCA_043745885.1 Bacteroidota bacterium
TCTTACAATTCTCTACCTTCCAATTCGTTTTTCTAGTGATGATGATATTCAATCTTCCTTGCAATGGTTTACCCGACATTGATTCAAAAGTTTTCCTTCCCATAATAATGGGCATTGCCCAAGTGGTATTTTTGAAAAATTTCATATCATTAGGCAGGCGCCATAGCAATTGGTTGTTCAACCCAATTGCATTATTTTTAGAAGCGGCAACGATGAGAGAAATAATCATAACCTAACCCCTGAAGGGGCATTTTGTTTTTTAAGTTGATTACAAAGATAAAGGTATTAACTTCCGCATCGGGATACTTGGATTTCCTGATTATACTGCTACCGGAGCTTTAATATGCGGATGGTGCAGGTAATTCTCCAATGTAAAATCTTCAAATCGAAAACTGAAAATATCCTTTACCTGGGGATTCAATTTCATAATTGGCAATGGATATAATTCTCTTTGTAATTGAAGCTGCGCTTGATCAAAGTGATTATTATAGAGGTGCACATCTCCAAAACTGTGCACAAAGTCGCCGTATTGCAAGTCACAAACCTGTGCAATCATCATGGTTAATAAGGCATAGGATGCAATGTTAAATGGAACCCCCAGAAACACATCTGCACTGCGCTGGTATAATTGACAACTTAATTTTCCATCAGCAACATAAAATTGAAATAGTGCATGGCAGGGCATTAAAGCCATTTTTGGCAATTCTGCTACATTCCATGCACTCACAATTAATCGTCGGCTATCCGGATTCTTTTTAATTTGATCCACTAACTCTGTTATCTGATCTATGACAAGGCCATCTGCACCTTGCCAGCTACGCCATTGTTTTCCATAAACCGGACCCAAATCTCCATCCTTGTTAGCCCACTCATTCCAAATACCTACTTGGTTATCTTTTAAATACTTAATATTTGTATCTCCCTGTAAAAACCATAACAATTCATGAACAATACTTTTAAGATGTAGCTTTTTAGTAGTTATCATTGGAAACCCTTCCTGTAAATTAAAGCGCATCTGGTAACCAAAACAACTAAGTGTTCCGGTACCGGTACGGTCAGTTTTGGGTGTCCCATTCTCTAAAATATGCCTAAGTAATTGATGGTATTGCTGCATATGATGCAAATTACATTTGAAAAAATGATCAAAGAAAGAAGGATAATCACATTGGGGGAAATCTTTATTCCATTAGGCTTTTCTACGTTGCAATTCCTTTTTAATTAATGAGAGCTCTCTTCCGGTTTGACCACTAACACTGCTATTTTCCTGGGCACGACGCATGAGGTAAGGAATAACATCTCTTATTGGGCCAAAAGGCAGGTATTTGCTAACATTAAACCCTTCCTTAGCCAGGTTAAATGTAATACTATCACTCATTCCATATAATTGAGAAAAATGAATATGCTTATGATTGTGGGCGATACCTTTCTCATCTAATAAACGAGCTGCAAATAGGTTACTATCTTCGTTATGAGAAGCCACAATTACAGAAATTTCCTCCAGGTTATTGATGCAATACGCAACTGACAAATCATAGTCACGATCTGTAGCCATTTTATCAGGTTGTATTGGGCTTAGATAGCCTTCCTTTATTGCTCTGTTTCTTTCTTTCTCCATATATGCCCCACGCACCAATTTCATTCCTAACAAGAAACCTTTTTCCTGTGCAATCTTGTGAGATATTTTTAGAAACTGAAGTCTGTCATGTCTATATAACTGTGCAGTATTATAAACGATGACCCTTTCTTTATTAAAAATTGACATCATTTCCATGGTGAGCCTATCAACCGGATCCTGGATCCAGCTTTCTTCGGCATCAATCAATACACCGATGTTTTTTTCGGCAGCGGTTTCACAAATCGCATACATTCTTTCCCTAACCCTATCCCACTCTGCGGTTTCAGCTTCGTGGTCATGAATTCCACTACGTAGCCTAGGAGCCTCGTCTAAGGCTTGCAATAATCCAAATCTTGCCAGTCCGGTAACTTTGATACTAATAAAAGGAATATTACTTTGAGAAGCTGCATAATTAATTACTCTGATAAACTCTTCTGTAGCATTGTCATAACTTTCTTCTCCTTGCTTGCCCTCAACCCCATAATCGAGTATTACCTGTACGCCATATTTTCCTAAAACTGCACCTACAGTAGCGGTTTCTTCCAATGTTTCTCCGCCAACAAACTGTTTGAAAATGGTTTTTCTGATGATCCCATCAATAGGTAATCCAGTTTTCATAATGAAGGGAGTTAACCTTGTACCAATTTGTACAAACAAAGGGTAACCCATGGTTTTGAATAGGAATTGTGCGCCTTTTAAATCTTTGTCTGTTTTGTAGGCAAAGGCATTCTCAGTGTTATTAAATGAAATATTCATGCAAACAGATGTTCGTTACACGAATATCGGTAGAGAAATGTTAAGTAAAAAAAGCATTTATTAAAATCTGTGAATTATTTTACTTATTGATGAAAGTTTAGTCATTATTTTACTTTTCGTCTTTCCGTAATAGGTAAATCTGAAGAAAACGAAACATATTGAGATTAATACTGAAATTTGCCAATGCGCATTACACAAATTGAAATTTACAAATACACAATACCAATGGTGCCCTTTACCATTGCAACAGGCACAATGGAAAATGCCCAAAATCTATTCATTCGTATCCATACAAGCGAAGGGCTAACCGGCGTTGGTGAATGTTCTGCTTTCCCTATGATTGCAGGAGAAACCCAAGCTACCTGTTTTGAAATGGCTAAGGATTTTGCCAAATTATGGAAAAACAAATCAGCGTTGGATATTGAAGTAAGATTAAACGAACTAGACTTATTTACAGCTGGTAATTATACTGCCAAAAGTGCTTTCGATCTTGCCCTTTACGATATTGCAGCCAAAGTTGCTAACCTCCCATTGTACCAATATTTGGGAGGTCAAAAAAAATCCATAGAAACTGACCTTACCATTGGTATATCTACCCCTGAAAAAATGGCGCTGCAAGCAATCGACTTTAAACAAAAAGGGGTAACTATTATAAAAGTAAAACTGGGTAAAAAAGCAGAAGAAGATATTGAAAGAATTAGACAAATCCGGCTTGCCATCGGTGATGAAATTAAATTGCGGATAGATGCGAACCAAGGTTGGAGCTATGATGATGCAGTGATTGCGTTAAATACTTTGGCTGAGTATAACATTGAATTTTGTGAACAGCCAATGCGCAGGTGGAATGATGAATTACTTCCGGCATTATGCAAACTTTCTCCCATTCCATTAATGGCTGATGAAAGTGTATTTACCCATCATGACGCCGACAGAATAATCCGCAATAAAGCCTGTGCATTTATTAATATTAAATTCGCCAAAAGCGGTGGAATACAGGAAGCCCTAAAGATAAATAAAGTAGCGGAAGATAATAATATTGCATGTATGATGGGCGGTATGTTGGAAAGCAGGGTAGCATTAACTGCCAAAGTTCATTTTGCGATGGCAAAAAATAATATCCGATTTTATGATCTGGATACCTGTTTATTAGGCCATTTGGCAGACCCTGTGATTGGTGGTGTAACTTATGCAGGCATGCATTTACAATTAAATGATAACCCGGGTATTGGTGCTGATGTAGATCAAGCCTATTTGAATAAATTGGAGCATATCATCATTTAATTTCCCTATCGCCAATTTTACATATACCATTAACTCCTCAAATAGGATTGTATCCATCAGGTAAACAACAGCGTTTGATTCCATATACACTATTGCCTTATACACCTATCAATGTATCTTTACAGCAAATGAAAACAATAGATACAAAGAAAGCAAGTGAAAGCTTTACTACCATGAATGAACTGGTTTTGCCAAATGATACCAATACATTTGGAAATCTAATGGGTGGTAGATTAATGTATTGGATGGATATTGCCGCGGGTATTGCTGCAGGAAGACACTGTAACACCCCCAGCATGACTGCTTCGGTTGATAACTTGAGTTTTAAAAATCCAATCAAATTGGGGAATGTGGTTCATATAGAAGCCAAGGTTTGTCGTGCCTTTCATACTTCTATGGAAATCAATATAAGGGTTTGGGGGGAAGATCTATTACATCAATATAAATATGAAAGTAACGAAGCTTTTTTCACTTTTGTTGCTTTAGATCCCAATGGAAAACCTCGAGTTGTACCACAACTTTTACCCGAAACAGAAGACGAAAAGAAACTGTTCGAGGGTGCATTAAGAAGGAGACAAATCCGACTAATTCTTGCAGGAAAAATGAAACCGGATGATGCCAACGAATTAAAGGCACTTTTTTTTAAAGAATAGTTATCAAATGCTTAAGCATTTATGCTATCGTCATACTTCTTCAAAATTTATCTAATTAGCCTAACAAAAAAAGTTGAATCATAAATAATGTTCGGTAGCTAATTGCCAAAAAAAGGGGAATATCTTCATTTGTGTAGTAAGTGCATAATGTGATGTTTACTCTTTAGCATGTAAGTCGTACTTTGTTCAATGGCTTCCATAACTTCCTCAAGTATTTCATCTACAGGTCTTGAATAATCAATGATCATGGGTTCTTTAAACCTTATAGATAATTGTGAACCTGTCTTTTTAAACGACAAACCTGTTTTACTAAATGCCCGCCAAAACCCATTGATGACTACAGGTACTACAATGGGTTGATTGTTTTTAATTATATGGGCAGTTCCTTTTCTACCAGGTGCAAAAGGCTTTGTTGTGCCTTGAGGAAAAGTAATTACCCAACTACTGTTTAGGGCTTCATCAATTTTTTGTGTATCAAATTCATCTCTACTTCTGTTTACTTCCTTGCCTTCAGCCCTCCATGTTCTTTTTACCGTTAATGCACCACCCATTTTAAACAAACGGCTTATCCAACTTCCATTCATCGTTTCTTCTGCTGCAACAAAATATACATTGGTAAAAGGATTCAATAAATAATAAGGAAGCCCTAATCGATTTTTTTTCCTCCATTTAACAGCACAAAATATATGGATGAAAGCTATCACATCTGCAAAATAAGTTTGATGATTACTAACAAAGAGTACATTATTGCGAGGTAAGCCCTTTAAATACTCGGTTCCCTCAATCTTAATCTTATTAAATAATACCAATCCGGGATAGGTTAACATACCAATGATACCATAAACAAAAGAACGTACAACTCTGATGTACTTAAATCGTTCCACTAACTGCATAGATTTTTTTTTGACAAGCCATGTAAAATAAGGAATCCGTGGAAATTTAGTGTCGAATATTTAAATATAAGGCATATAGTTATATTAAATTGTCAAATGCTACCAATACATTTGCAATTCTGAAAATACAAATATGGTATTAAATACAGTCATTTTTGATATTGATGGATTACTCATTGATAGTGAACCTCTCTGGAATGAAGCTGCTTCAGAAGTGTTTCAACAATATGGCGTAAACCTTACCCAAACACAATACCATACAACAACCGGATTGAGAACCAAAGAGTTTATTCAATGGTGGTTTGCTTATTTTAATCTGCCAAATGAAGCATCTCAGAAAGCAGAAAAAATGATTGTTGATCGGGTATTGAATAAGATTGAAAACAAAGGAAAAATAATGCCTGGTGTACATTACATTTTTGACTTTTTTTATAAGAAAGATTTTAAAATTGGTCTGGCTACTTCTTCCCCACCTGCATTAATTGATTTGGTTGTGGAGATGATCGGTATTGAAAAATATGTACAAGCCAGTGTTTCTGCCGAAAGCCTTGTTTATGGTAAACCACATCCTCAGGTTTATCTTAATTGTGCAGAAATATTACAAAGTAAGCCCATTGAATGTATTTGTTTTGAAGATTCTTTTAATGGATTACTAGCCGCAAAATCGGCTAGAATGAAATGCGTTCTTGTTCCAAACATATCCCAGAAAAAAGACCAAAGATGGGGTGCAGCCGATCTTCAATTATCCTCTCTACAGAATTTTACTGAACTCCATTTTAATGTATTGAATTCATAAATTGGCTTTTGTATGAGAAATAAAATCTAAAAAATCTATCAAATTAAAGTAGGGGGCAAAGGTATTTAATCTTTGCCGCCCTCTCACACCACCGTATGTACTTGCGTGTACGGCGGTTTCTTTAAAGTGATTTACGATGT
>JAYTSC010000483.1:0-4533 GCA_043745885.1 Bacteroidota bacterium
CGGGTTTGTTTAAATTTATTCCATTTACGAGAAAATTAAAATTTCGGCAGTTCTGGAGTGCCAAAGGAATTACCGGTACACTTTCTGATGAAAACAAACAAATGAATTTCGTAGGAAATTACCCATACCGATCGTTAGATAATAATTATTATGTAGAATTGGGTACAGGAATTGATAATATTATCAAGTTTTTTCGACTCGATTTTATTTGGCGAGTGGCTGCACCTATTCCTATTAATGGATATGAACCTAGGGATAAGTTTGGTATTTTTGGAAGTTTTCGATTTACATTTTAGGTGCATTTTTAATATTAACTTCTATCACCATTTATTTGCTGACTACTTTAGAATCATTTACTTAACTATAAAAGATTGAATAATATCTTCAGACTCCAAAAAATAACAAGAATGCCAAGTAAACAAAAGGATGTCTTTCGAGGCAATCGACCGGCAAGTTTAGCGGCTATGGGAGCAGCAACCAAACCACCGATGATTAATGCAATAATTGTTTGAACATGAGAAACACCTAATAAAATAAAAAAGGAGAAGGCACTGGCCAATGTCACAAAAAACTCAGTAAGGCTTACTGTTCCGATAACAAATCGAGGTGTTCGACCTTTGGTAATTAAAGTTGTTGTAACGATAGGTCCCCAACCACCACCACCAAAGGAATCTAAAAAACCTCCTAAGCCAGCCAAGACACCATACCTTTTGAATTTTTTTTGTGGGCTAGCTTTTTTGAAAGCATTCATTAAAATTTTACCTCCCAGAAACAAGGTATATACTGCCATAAGGGGTTTAATATAATAAGCAAATTGGTTTCCCAAAAAAACCAACAAAAATGCTCCGACTACTGCTCCAATTACTCCGGGTATAACTAAAATTCTAAATAATTTTTTATTCACATTACCAAATTTATAGTGGCTATAGCCCGAAGCTCCACTGGCAAACATTTCTGCTGTATGAATACTACCACTAATTGTAGCTGGGCTGATACCGGTAGATAATAAAATAGATGCGCTAGTAACTCCATAGCCCATACCTAATGCGCCATCAACCAATTGAGCTAAAAATCCTGCCAAAACCATCCAATGAAAATTATGTTCTAATAAGCCGTAATAAGATCCGGTAACACGCCATATTTCAGGAAAAGAAATATATGAAAAAATTAAATGACCGATAATCATAAATGTAAAAGCTAGCAAAGAGTATTTAGTTATTTTTTTCCAATGCTTTTGAGCAGGCTTCTCAGTATCCTCTAATGGATAAGCCTTTTCTACCAGACCTTCCGTTAACTTATTTAATGTTTTTACTTTTTCAGCAAAATCCCCATTTAGTCTTTTTCTTATTTCTTGAATAGTATCTAAAACATTCTCCATTTCATCAGGTATTGCATCAGAAAATATTTCTTTCAATCGCTTAGCGATAGTGGGTGACTTACCGTTTGTAGATATGGCAATTTTCAGGCTGCCCTTTTGTACAACAGAAGACAAATAGAAATCACATAAAGAAGGTTTATCCGCCGCATTTACTAATTTCCCTTTTGCATTCGCATCGTTACGGATTATTTCACTAAGAACAGGGTCATTTACAGCTGCAAAAACCAGATCTGCTGATACTATATCATCAATATGGTAAGACCTTTCTACTAAATGAAGATTGGAATATTGAAGTGACATCTGTTTAATTTCGTCTGAAATTTTAGTAGCAACTAATTTAATATGGGCTTGGGGTGAGTTTTGTAAAATGGCAGTCAATTTTTCCATACCTACATATCCACCTCCTACAATCAAAATTGATAATTTCTCTAACTTTAAAAAAACCGGAAAAAGAGTGTTAACATCTTTCATACTATGTACAGCAAAGTCTGCTTCTTGGGTTTCAAAATATTGTTGATTTTCCTTTGTAAAAATATCCTTGTCATCAATCAAATTCAATGGAGTTGATTGATTTTTATCACCAGTAGTATCCTTTACAATGACTTTCATTTTAATAAAAGGAAATTTCTCAGTAACTATATTTTTAAATATTTCAGCTTGGGCCAAAGAAAGCCATGGGCCACTACAAACAATGTTGATTTTTTTTTGATCAGGTACTGTAGATATATCTTCAGCGTTTACATTGTGTTCAAGTAATGAATTCAATTGTTGATTATTTACTTAGAATGTTAAGAAATATGATCCTTTAAATATGTATTATGGATAATATGTTTATTTAGTACAAATTGTAAACATTTTGCCAGGTGTTCCATATCCGATTCCGAATGCTTGGCTGTAACAGTTATTCGTAAACATTCATTACCGATTTTAACTGTAGGAAAGTTAACGGGCTGTAAATACAATCCATAAGTATGCAATAGTTCATCAGCTATTTTTTTACAAAGGGTTGCATTTCCAATATGTATGGGTGTTATATGTGATTGGTTTTTTATATAGTCGATTTTATATCCATTTAATATTCGCCTTAACAATTGTACATTCTTATGAAAGTCATTTCTGTACTTATTTTCCTTTAAGATTTGAATACTTTTGGTTGCAGCTGCACATATCGCCGGGGGTAGTGAAGTTGTAAAAATAAATCCGTTTCCAAGGCTTCTTATTGCATCAATTATTAGTTTATTTCCAACAATATAACCACCAAGTATGCCAAATCCTTTTGCCAAAGTGCCATTGAGGATGTCAATCCCAGTTTGCAGATTTAATAATGAAGCAATTCCTCCACCATCCTCTCCATACATTCCTACAGCATGTACTTCATCAACATAGGTTAGCGCATTGTATTTTTTAGCCAAAAGAATAATATCTTCTAAACGAGCCATTGAACCACAAATAGAATAAATTGACTCAAAGAAAATAATTTTAGGTTTATTTGAAGGGATGGTTTGTAAAATATCTTCTAAATGGTTTATATCATTATGATTGAAAACAATTTTTTGACAACCACTTACTCTAATTCCTTCAATGATAGAAGCATGATTTTTTTCATCAGAAATAAAAATAGCATCTGGAAATAGTTTACCCAATGAGGTAATGGCAGTTACGTTAGCCAAATAAGCTCCACTAAATAATAATGCGGCTTCTTTTTTATGCAATTTTGCTAATGTATACTCTAGTTCACGATGATAATTGGTAGTACCTGAAATATTTCTTGTTCCACCACTTCCGCATCCACTTCGGTGTACAACAAAGGATAGTTTACTTATAACTTCTTCATGTAAACTCATACATAAGTAGTCATTTGTGCACCAGTTAACCGCCAATTTTTTATTTCCATATTCATCTTCAAAGTAAAATCGAGGGAAATGCTGAACACTTTTATTTACAGTAAGAAAATAACGATATTGTCCACTGGCTTTTAGTAGTGTAATTTTTTTCTCCAATATGTTATTATAATCAATCATCTATTCTGTTAAATAATATTATTAGATACTATATTAAACCAATCTTGTTCGTATGGAAAAGTCGCCAAATTTTTCATTCGTTATTTTCTCTTTGCTGTACTTTTCAAAAAGCAAATCCAATTCTTCTAGTATTTCAGATTCAACCAAATTTTCTTTATACAGTTTATTTAATCGAAGTCCGGGATTATCACCACCTATGTACAAGTTATATTTATCTGCCCCAGTACCCACAAAGGCAATTTCGGCAGCATAAGGTCTTGCACAACCATTGGGACATCCTGTCATTCGCATGATAATATCTTCTTCCTCAATTCCATATTTTTTTATGATAGGTTCTATTGCAGAAATCAGTGAAGGCATATAGCGTTGTCCTTCTGCCAATGCTAGCGGACAGGTTGGTAGCGCAACACAAGCCATTGCATTTCGTCTAAGCATTGAAGTATTTTCGGTATGTTCAATAATTTTAAAAGTTCTTAAGATTCCATCAATTGCTGCTTTATCTTCCTGTTTCACGTCGCTAATCAACATGTTTTGATTTGAAGTAAAAAGAAAATTACATTTATCTGTTTGTGCCACATTAAGAAGGGCAGTTTTTAAAGCGATTTTTTCATCATCTTGAACTAATCCATTTTCGATAAAAACGGTATAATACCAATGTCCTGTTTCACTTTGTCTCCACCCAAATAAGTCTGTTCGCTTTTCAAATATAAATGGTTTAGCGGGGGGCATTTTAAACCCAACACGTTTTTCCAGTTCAGATATAAAAGAATCAATCCCCATATTGTCAAGGGTATATTTCAATCGAGCTAATTTACGGTCACTCCTGTTTCCAAAATCTCTTTGTATGGTTACTACCTCATAAACAGTTTTTAGAATTTTTTCTTCTGTATCTAAAAAGCCAATGACAATTCCTAGTCGTGCATAGGTAGCGGTATTACCATGTGTTGTAGAAAGTCCACCACCGATTGCTATATTAAATCCAATAAATTTTTCATTCTCAATAATGGCAATTAATCCAATATCATTAGTAAAAACATCAACATCATTATTGGGAGGTATCGCTATACCTATTTTAAATTTACGGGGAAGGTATCTATCCTGGTATAAGGGATCTTCTTCTTGGGACTTATCAAT
>JAYTSC010000484.1:0-4403 GCA_043745885.1 Bacteroidota bacterium
TTATTGTAGACACATTTAATTTCCCCAATGCTAAATATTAAAAAGTTTACTTTTTTACTATTTACTGTTGGGTTATTTGCTTGCGATCATTTGAATAAACAATTTATTGATAACGCAAGTGATTCAGTAAATAGCTGGGCATTACTGGACTTTAAAAAAGCAGATAGCGTAAATCCGATTTTATCTTCAGGAACCAATGTTTTTTTTGATCCTATTTCGAAAAAGAAAATTGCTTGGGAGGAAAAGAATGTATTTAACCCCGCAATAATTGTAAAGGATCATAAAATACAGATGCTTTATCGCGCCCAAGATGCAATTGGATTACCGGGTGGCACTTCAAGAATTGGGTTGGCTATCAGTGAGGATGGGATTCACTTTGCAAAATCCCCGGCACCTGTTTTGTTCCCAGACAATGATGCTTACAAGAAATTTGAATGGCAGGGCGGTTGTGAAGATCCTAGAATTGTAGAAGATGAAAATGGCACTTATTTTATGACCTATACTGGTTATGATGGCAGTAAAGCCAGGTTATTAGTTGCCAGTTCCGTTGATCTAATTCATTGGGAAAAAAAAGGATCTGTTTTTGCGAATGCTTATCAAGGTAAATATGTAAATAAATGGTCGAAATCGGGAAGTATTGTTTCTAGATACCTGGATGGTAAAATCATCGCAACAAAAATTAATGGGAAATATTGGATGTATTGGGGCGATAAATTTATTTGGGCCGCTATTTCCGATGACTTGATTCATTGGACGCCTATTGAAATGGTTGTTGGAGAGAAGCCATCCATTCCATTAAAGGGGGAGGCTTTACATATGCCCAATTTAAAAATAGTAGTAGCTACCCGTAATAAAAAATTTGATAGTGATTTGGTTGAACCCGGCCCCCCGGCTATGATAACTGATCAAGGAATTTTACTTATTTATAATGGTAGAAATATACAAGCAATCGGCGATACAAATATCCCGGAGGGAACGTATTCTGCCGGTCAGGTTTTGATAGATAAAAAGGATCCCACCAGCGTGATTAAGCGGCTGGATCAAAACTTTATTCAGCCCGACAAGCCATACGAGATAAAAGGGCAGGTTAACAGGGTTTGTTTTGTAGAAGGGTTGATACAATTTAAAAATCAATGGTTTTTGTACTATGGCACTGCCGACTCAAAAATTGCTGTTGCAATTAGCAAACATAAATAACCTAGTAACACCGTATCTTTACTGTGAATAGTTTAAGCAATTCTTTATGAAGTATTCATTACTATTTACACTTCTCCTTCTAACTTTTGTGGCTTGCAAAAAAAAACAGGAATTTACTAAACCGCTGGTAGAAAATATAACAGAATCCGTTTATGCTTCAGGTACTATAAAAAGTAATAACCAGTACCAGGTTTTTTCTGCTTTGCCAGGTCTGGTAAAACAGGTATTTGTTACGGAAGGAAGTCTTGTAAAAAAAGGAGATGTATTGTTTTCAATTGAAAATGAAACCTCACAATTATCAGCAGAAAATGCACGTTTGCAGTATGATTACTCTTCAATGAATGCCAATGTAGAAAAGGTAAATCAACAAAAAATAAATATTGAACTAGCCAAAGTAAAAATGGATAATGAAAGTGTTTTATTAGAGCGACAACGAAATTTGTTTTCACAAGAAATTGGAACCAAGAACGAATTAGACCAAAGAGAATTAAATTTTAAAAATGCTTCCTTCTTATATAATTCCGCCATACTTAAACTCGAAGAATTAAAGAAACAACTCAAGTTTGCTGAAGACCAGTCGAAAAAGAATCTGGAAATCAGTACTACGTTTTCCAGTGATCGCCTGATAAAAAGCACCATTAATGGTAAAGTGTATAGTGTGTTAAAAAGTAAAGGAGAAATGATTAATAGCCAAACTTCCATAGCAGTAATTGGAGAAGCAGATAATTTCTATCTTGAAATGCATGTGGATGAATATGATATTACCAGATTGGTAAAAGGTCAGAAAATTGCCCTCAGTATGGATAGTTATAAAGGACAAATATTTGAGGCAGTTGTTCGAAAAGTAAATCCATTGATGAATGAAAGGTCTCGTTCTTTTATGGTGGATGCAGATTTTATTCGTCGTCCTCCAACTTTATATCCTAATCTAACTTTTGAAGCTAATATTATTATACAATCGAAAGAAAAAGCACTCACCATTCCCAGAACTTACCTTACGGAAGATTCATTTGTTTGGATTTCAGAGAAAGAGAAGAAAAAAGTAGTCACAGGTTTGAAAGATTATCAAAAAGTTGAGATTATCAGTGGACTAGCTGTAGGAGATACCATTTATAAGCCAATCAAATGAATTATCTCTTAATCATCAATATTGCAAAATCACTTTTATTAGCTCGTTGGCGACAAACCCTTGTAGCAGCCATTGGGGTTACTTTCAGCATCACTATGTTTATTACTTTATTGAGTTTTATGACAGGTTTGAATGGTCTTTTGGATGGGCTGATCCTAAACCGCACTCCACATATTCGTCTTTTTAATGAGATTAAACCCAATAAAAACCAGCCATTGAATTCATTTGAAGGCTTCAATAATAAATATAACTTTATTCATTCTGTTAAATCAAGCCATAGCAGACAGGAAATATACAATAGTGCAGCTATTATACAAACAGTCAGAAATGATGTACGGGTTTTAGGTCTTGCACCTAGAATAACCTCTCCAGTTTTTTTTAATGACGGATCCGTAGATATTACAGGTGTAATAAATGGTATTGACGTTGCTGCTGAGATAAGCCTTTTTCATTTCAAAGATTATATTACAATAGGGTCTGGTGCAGATCTAAATATTGTCTCAAATAGTGTGGTATTAGGAAAACCATTAGCTGAAAAATTACTGATTAATTTAGGAGACATTGTTCAGGTCACCACTGCCAGTGGAGAAAGTTTCCCATTAAAAGTGGTGGGGCTATTTGAGTCAGGTTTGAAAGATTTTGATAAAGTTCAAAGCTATGCTTCTCTTGCTACGGTACAGAAATTAATGGGAAAAACTTCAGCATCTATCACAGATATTCAAGTTAAATTGAAGGATATGAATCTTGCACCGGAAATCGCCAAAGAATATGCAATAAAATTTCAAACAGATGCAGAAGATATCCAAACGACCAATTCGCAATTTGAAACCGGTAGCTCAATCCGTTCTTTAATTTCCTATTCAGTAGGAATTACATTGCTTATTGTTGCCGGATTTGGCATTTATAATATTTTAAACATGATGATTTATGAAAAAATGGACGCTATTGCAATTCTTAAGGCAACCGGATTTTCCGGAAAAGATGTAAATAAGATATTTATTTTTATAGCTGAAAGTATTGGTTTGTTTGGAGGAATAGTTGGCTTACTATTCGGGTTTGTCTTAACCAATATTATTCACAATATTCCATTTAATACAGCAGCATTGCCTACTGTAAAAACCTATCCGATTAATTTTAATCCCGTTTTTTATATTATTGGTTTTGTTTTTTCACTGATTACTACCTATTTCGCCGGATTTTTCCCTGCACGTAAAGCCAGTAAAATAGATCCTGTAATTATTATAAGAGGGAAATAATATGTCTGAAATAATCCTGGAGGCCAAAAAAATAAATAAATATTTTCATGATCCTATTACTGTTAAAGTGCTGGATGATATTACTTTTTCTGTAAATAAAGGTGAATTTGTAGCGATAACTGGAAAATCAGGATGTGGTAAATCAACGCTACTATATATTCTATCTACCATGGATACAGATTATGCAGGTAACCTTTTTATAGACGTTGAAGAAATGAGAAATAAAAAAGAAGCGCAATTAGCACATATACGTAACAAAAAAATTGGATTCGTTTTTCAATTTCATTACCTCTTAAATGAATTCACCGTTTTAGAAAATGTGATGCTACCGGGATTAAAATTGAATGCGTTTAGTAAAGCGGAAATCGAGCAAAGAGCAATGGATCGTTTAAAAATGTTAGACATTGAAAAGCTCGCACTAAAAAAAGCCACTCGTTTGTCGGGAGGCGAAAAACAAAGAGTAGCCATAGCCCGTGCCTTAATAAATGATCCGGCCATAATTATGGGTGATGAACCTACCGGTAATTTAGATAAAAAAAACAGCCAGATTGTTTTCGATATTTTCAAAAGGTTAACTGAAGAATTTAAACAAACCCTGCTGGTAGTCACCCATGACCCCGAATTTGCCAAAAATACCCAACGCATTATAGAAATGGAAGACGGAAAGATTATCAGACAATAATTTTAAAAAAAACATTGCTTAGCCTTCTCCTTTTTAGGTGCTTTTTTAAAGAAGATGGCTCAGATAATCACCATTTATGCTCATTTTGAAAATTGGTATAGAACTACCCAAAATTATTTGTAATTTGATTTTCTAAAAA
>JAYTSC010000485.1:0-3305 GCA_043745885.1 Bacteroidota bacterium
ATTGGATCTGCGTTTTTTAAAAGTAGCTATTGATGCAGGCCATGGCGGCACCAATGCCGGAACCGGTGGTGTGCATGCTAAGTATGAAGAAAAATATTACACACTTTTATTTGCAAAAGCACTAGAGCGCTATCTGAAGAAAAAAGGGGTAAAGAAAATTGTTATGACCAGAACCAATGATACAACCTACGATAACAAAGACAGAATTTTATTTATGCAGGAACAAAACCCCGACCTACTCATCAGCCTGCACCTTAACTCGAGTAGTAAAGAAGAAATAAATGGCGTAAGTACTTATTATAAACATATTGGTTTTCGACCATTAACCACCACCATACTAAACAGAATGTTGGAATTGAAATTGAATGAATTTGGCAATATCGGAAGTTTCAATTTTGCACTGAATTCGCCCACGGATTTTGCCAATTGTTTATTAGAAATTGCTTTCTTAAGCAATGAAGCAGATGAAAAGAAAATTATTAAACCGCAGTTTCAGGAAGAGGTGGCTAAGAAAGTTTATTTGGGGATGATGGATTGGTTGAAAGGATTGAAATAAATTTCAGCCAAAAGGTTTTCAATCTATCTCTTATAAACATTAGCACAATTGTTGTCTGTATATTTTTACCCAAGTTTTGAAACCGGGTGGAAAGTTGCCAGTAAGAAAATCCATTTCCATTACGTGTTTTTATTTCCTAATTCCAACTGATTGCTAACTAAGGTAAAGTATATACCATTGGCTTGTATTAGTTCAGTATGGTTGCCTGTCTCGGCAATGATGCCCTTATCTAAAACAACTATCTGATCTGCATTCTTTACTGTACTTAAACGATGAGCTACAACCACAACAGTCTTATCGCTAAAAAAAGTTGCAAGATTTTTTATAATAGCACTTTCGTTATTTGCATCTAGGCTATTAGTTGCTTCGTCGAAAAAAATAAATTGAGGGTTTCTATATACCGCTCTTGCTATTAAAATACGTTGTTTCTGTCCCATACTTATTCCTGAACCCTCGGTTCCAATTTTGGTATTTAGCCCAAGTGGAAGGCTTTGAACAAATTCAAGTATGTTCGCTATTTTCATTGCCTGGTGTAATCTTTCTTCATCAATTTTTACAGAACCAACTGCAATATTCTTAAGAATTGTATCCGAAAAAATAAAACTCTCCTGCATCACTACTCCACAATTTTTTCTCCAGAATGAATGACTGATCCTGGATAACTCTGTATTGCCCAAATGTATTTCTCCTTCTTCCGGTTCGTAGAATTTTAAAAGCAATTTTAGCAAAGTGGATTTGCCACTCCCACTGGTTCCTACAATAGCTGTCGTTTTTCCTTTTGGAATAGAAAGATTAATATTTCGCAAAACAGGCAGATTCCCCGCTCCGGGATAGGTAAAACTTACATTTTTGAAACAAATAGCTGGTCTTGAAATCAATGAAGTATCCAAAAAAGAAGTAGTGTGGCACTGACTGTCTGTAATAATTTTATTTGTTAGTGTTGCTTCATTTTCACCGCCTGTAAGTTTCATGGCAAATTCAGGGGGCAAGTACTGATGTAATTGCTTATGTTTTGGCTCTTCATCATCAAGTGAATGAACCTCATTCAGCCTGTCCATACTCATTTTGGCATTTTGCCAGCTTTGAACAAAGCCAATTATTTGTTCTACTGGGCTGTTAAGCTGCCCTAATATATATTGTACTGCAATCATGGATCCTAAGGTCATCTGACCGTTAATAACGGACCTGGCAGCTAAGAATGTAATCAGAATATTTTTTCCTTCATTAATAAAAAAAGCGCCTGCCTGTTGCCATTGGTTAACCGACAAAACTTTTATATTCAGTTTAAAAAGTATTCTCTGTACTCTCTCCCAATTTGAACGCATAATTTCTTCTACACCATTTAGTTTTATTTCCTGCATTCCTTGTATTAATTGAATGGCAGCACTTTGTTCAGTGGAGGCAACTGCGAAGCGTTTATGATCTAACTGCCTTCTTTTGGCAAGGAATACATATACCCATACCGAATAAATAATAGTTGCAAAAATAAAAATTGAAAAAATATAAATATTAAAAACAGCCAATACAATGGAAAATACAATAAGGTGTACAATGGAAAACAAAGTATTTACGGATGAATTCGTTAGAAAAGATTCTATGCGGCTGTGATCATTCATACGCTGTAAAATATCTCCCGTTTTTTTTGAGTCAAAAAAAGCGATAGGAAGTTGCATCAGTTTCTTTAAAAATTCGCTAAGTATGGTAAGACTTATACCGGTACCTATTCGCAACAATAGCCTGTTCCGGAAAAAATCTATTGATAAGCGGCCTGAAAGCAAACCCAATTGCGCAAGTAGCACAAGAGAAATAAAATGAATATCAGATTTATGGATACCTTTATCCATAATGCTTTTTGTAAGAAAAGGGAGTATAAAAAGTAAAAGTGAACTGATAGATGTTGCCAGTAATATTTTTAAAAATAGTTTCTTATGAGGGGTTGTGTACTTTAAAATTCCTTTGAAATCGAATAATGGTTGTTTATCATTTGAAATATTCGCATCTGTATAAAACTTTTCAGTAGGCTGTAAAAGAAGCGCAATCCCTTCTTCCTGCTTATTTTCCATACTACTTATCCAGCTTCTTTTAAATTCATCCGCTGTATAAGAAATTAATCCTTTAGAAGGGTCAGCAATGAAAAATCGCTTTCTCTTTATTTTATAAAGTACAACAAAGTGATTCTGGTTCCAATGCAGTATGGCAGGCAAATCTGTTTCACTTATCAGGGAAGAAAAATTTATTTGAACTGCCCAGCCTTTTATACCAATGGCTTCTGCAGCTTCACTAATGCCTAAAAGATTTACTCCTTCTTTACCAATCTGTGTTTTGTCACGCAAATCCTGAATGAGAATATTTCTCCCGAAATGTTTCACTACCATGCGCAGGCAGGCAGGACCGCAGTCCATACTATCATATTGTTTGTAAAAAGGGAAGGACATATAATTATGAAATTTGAATTAGTTATAGAAGCTTAAAAAACTACCTTATCAGTACAAAAGTGCCTTTTTTAAAATACAACTTTCCATTATTATCTTTTGCTTCCGCTGCAAAAACATAAGTGGCCATTGGTTGCTGTATACCTAATAGTTTCCCATCCCATCCTTTACCAGATTCCTGGGTTTCAAACACCAGTTGCCCATAACGGTTATAGATGCGGAAGTACAGCAGTTCAACCCCTGCGGCAATAGGGCGAAGAACATCGTTTTTGCCATCTCCGTTTGGCGTAAATGCGGTGGGAATATAAATATCAGGG
>JAYTSC010000486.1:0-5618 GCA_043745885.1 Bacteroidota bacterium
GAAAAAACGTACAGACAATTTTGACAAGTTTGCCAACCAGAAAAAGGGCAGCGCAGTAAAAGAAGCTTTCCGGCAGGAAAAGAAAAAAATTAAACAAGAGACCCGAGCTGCAGGCGAAGAAATGCGGCAGAAAAAGATCAACAAAATGCGTGGCATAGAAGAGCCTGAAAAAGCCAGTAAAACTACTACGCCAAAATTCAGACCACAGGATAAAGGGAAGCCGGGAATACCAACAAAGAAGTACGAAGTACGAGGTACGAAGAAGTTAGAAGTTAGGAGTCAGAAGTCTGGAGTAGATATGGCAAAACCGCAAACAACTCAAAACGCCAAACCCCAAACGCCAAACTCATCCGAAATCATGCCTTTGAATAAGTTCATAGCCCATTCCGGTGTTTGTGGTAGAAGAGAAGCGGCTGAATTGGTAAAGAGTGGAAAAGTAACAGTGAATGGAGACAAAATATTTGAACCGGGCTATAAAGTAAGTGGCATTGACAAAGTAATTGTTAAAGGGAAGCAGGTTTTTCTTCAACGAAATGCTGTGTATATTCTATTAAATAAACCGAAAGATTTTTTAACCACTTCCAGTGACCCACAAGGAAGAAAAACGGTATTGGATTTAATCAAACACGCAACGACTGAAAGGGTGTATCCGGTTGGTAGATTGGATAGAAACACAACCGGTGTTTTATTATTAACCAATGATGGTGAGCTTGCTCAAAAACTTACCCACCCCTCCTTTGAAGTAAAGAAGATTTATGAGGTTACCCTTGACAAACCCGTTACAAAAAAAGATTTAGAAGCCATTGTTAGCGGCATAACCTTAGAAGATGGAGTAGTGAAGGCTGATGAAGTAGGTTATACCGATCTAAAAGACAAGACAGTTGTAGGAATTGAAATTCATAGCGGTCGTAACCGAATCGTACGCCGCATATTTGAGCATTTGGGTTATGATGTTAAATCACTTGACAGGGTTATGTTTGCCAATTTAACCAAAAAAAATGTTGATAGAAGCAAATGGCGATTCCTGAACGATAAAGAAGTGAGGTTATTAAAATTTATGAATAAATCATTCCTTCGAAAAAATAAGGACACTGAAAACCAGTAAAATATTTATCCTCGCCTGAACGGACCGGCAGGTGTGGCTAAAAAATACCCACCATTTACCATTAGTTATGCAATTAGATATCATTTTTGAAAACGAACAGTTTATTGCAATTAATAAACCTTCCGGCTTGTTCAGTATTCCGGATCGATTAGGACAAGAAATATCATTGAAAGATATCCTGAAAGAAAAATATGGAAATATCTATACAGTACACAGACTTGATAGAGATACCAGTGGTATCATTATTTTTGCAAAGAATGAAGAAGCACATAAACTTTTCTCACAGCTATTTGAAGGAAGAGAAATGGAAAAATATTATGTTGGTCTTGTATATGGTCATATGACCACCTCTTCGGGAAGTATTGATGCACCTATTATGGAGCATCCAGGCAAAGCCACTAAAATGTTAACACATACAAAAGGCAAAGCCTCACTTACAGACTATGAAGTATTGGAATCTTTTAGACTTTTTTCCTGGGTGCAGTTTAGAATTCATACTGGCCGAACACATCAAATTCGTGTACATATGCAACACATAGGCCACTCTATTGTGTGTGATGAAATTTATGGCGATAAAAAACCTTTGTTACTTTCTGCGTTGAAAAAGAATTTCAAACTATCAAAAATAGCAGAAGAAGAGAGACCTATTTTAGCAAGATTAGCCCTGCATTCTCAACGCCTTAAGTTTATATTAAACAATACTGAATTTGATCTTCAGGCTGAAATTCCCAAAGACTTGCGGGCGGTATTGCAGCAGTTGCGGAAATGGAAAGGCTAGAGAATAGCTGGTTTTGGGTTCACATGTATTCGAAGGAGCATTTGAGCCTATGTTTCACCCAAAGATGCATAAGGAGCAAAGACGCAAAGCCCTTTTTAGCGTCTTATTTCTTCTTTCTTTGCAACTTTTCGTGAAGTATTCCAAACACCGGTAGTTGATAGTTGACTAAAAATATTTTCCAAATTCATAAAAAGCCATGAAAAAAATTGGGGCTGAAAATCTATTTCAAAATGCTATTTATTCGGTTGTGGTGTGTACCTAAGGTAAGGCTTGATTACTTTCACTCCTTTGGGAAATTTTTTAATAGCCTCTTCCGTACTTACTGCCGGAACAACAATAACATCCTCTCCTTCTTTCCAGTCGGCGGGAGTGGCTACACTATAGTTGGCAGTCAATTGCAATGAATCAATCACTCTTAAAACCTCTACAAAATTTCTACCCGTTGAAGCAGGATACGTAATCATCAATTTTATCTTTTTATCCGGACTAATAATAAACAAGGAACGTACAGTAAATGTTTCTGAGGCATTGGGATGAATCATACCATATTGCTCTGCAATGCTTTTATCTTCATCTGCAATAATGGGAAAACCTACTGTTACTTTTTGGGTTTCATTAATATCATTTATCCAGCTATGGTGTTTATCTAATCCATCCACACTCAATGCCAATACTTTTACATTCCGTTTTTCAAACTCGGTCTGAAGCAATGCAGTTTTACCTAATTCCGTTGTGCAAACCGGAGTATAATCTGCAGGGTGTGAAAACAAAACACCCCAGCTACTACCCAAGTATTCATAAAAATCAATTTCTCCAACCGTAGTTTTTGCAGTAAAATTGGGAGCAATGTCCCCTAATCGTAAACTCATATTTTTAGTTTTTATTGTGCAAAAGTAAGTATTTCCTATTAAATTAGTAGACTAATTTTATTTTGGCAGTTTCATAGTTTAAAATTTTCTTACGCTTTTGATCAAAAACAATACTGCGCCTTCGCCACTTTTCGAGCAAAATATTCACGTCAGAGCCCCAAGGCACAAGTAAAACCCTTTTGAATTTCGAATCTGATACACTAGCTAATCTTGTATATTAATGAAATTAAAATACTGGTTATTTAATTTTAACCGTTCTCGCTTTTTTTAATAAATTCTTTCCAAAGGTATTTTTAATATCATCAATAGCCCTATACAAATTATTCTTTTTTTCAGCATTATCAAAAAGACTGGCCTGTACCGGGTGATTGGTTAATTCACTTAAACGAACACCTAACAATCTTACAGGCTTGCCTTTTCGATATAGTTTATGAAAAAGATCGATAGCAACAGGTATTAATTCGTCATCACGAAGTGTATAGTCAATGGTGGTTTGTCGGGAAGTAGTTTCAAAATCGGAATACCTTATTTTAACGGCAATACATCCGGTTAATTTTTTTTCTTGCCGGAGTTCAAAAGCTATTGTTTCGGTCATTCTAACCAATTCAGTCAATAACAATTCTGTATCAATTAAATTTTCTTCAAATGTATTTTGGGTAGAGATCGATTTTGCTTCATGGTAAGCATGCACTTCACCTACATGTATACCTTGTGATTTCTGCCAAAGATCGGCGCCGTATTTTCCTAACTTTTTTTCAAGCATGACAATAGGTGTCTGAGCTAAATCTTTGATTGTAAAAATGCCCATTGCCTTTAATGACAAAAAAGTTTGCTCCCCTACACCCGAAAATTTATTTACCGGTAAGGGTGCCAGAAACTCCTTTTCCATACCCGGCTGTACAAACAAGTAACCATTGGGTTTGGCTTCATCTGTTGCAATTTTAGCCACCATTTTATTGGTAGCCAAGCCAAAAGAAATGGGTAATTGCGTTTTGTCAATAATCTCAGCTCGTAAATCAATGGTCCACTGATAGGGATCAAAGAATTTATCCATTCCGGTTAGATCAATAAAAAATTCGTCAATAGAAGCTTTTTCAAATAATGGGGCTTTGGCTGCAATAATATCAGTGACCCACCTAGAAAATCGACTATACTCTCCACGAGTACCGTTAACTAAAATAGCATGCGGACATAGTTTCATTGCTGCCTTCATTGGCATGGCACTATGTACACCAAATTGTCTTGCCTCATAACTGCACGAAGTCACTACTCCTCTATCTTTTGAGCCACCCACAATAACTGCTTTACCTTTCAAGGAAGGATCATTTAAAACTTCAACACTTACAAAAAAAGCATCAAGATCGAAATGGGCAATATATCGTTGTGGAGAAGACATGATTGGCTAAGGTATAGAATTGGTAAATAATTATCTGCACTTTCTCAAACCAAAAATTAAATATTTTTTAAAATACAGATGCAATAAATAAGAACTATTCAATTAATTTTATTTCCAAGGACAGGGTATTGGGCTTCTATTTTTTTGAGGGGAATGCAAAATCAACGAAAACTCAAAGGTTTTGAGGGTACCTAATGAATTGCTTGAAGAAGCAATTGGGATATCATAAGTAAATCCAGTCTGAATATTATTCACTACTATTCCCAAATAGGGAATGACAGCTTCATTACTTCTATACCATAATCCGGCATTTAATATGGACGGGGAATCAGATTCATTTAAAATCTTTCCAAAATTAACCCCAAAAGAATATGTTTGAAGATTACTTTCAATGATATAGATTCCGTTGGTGTTAAAAACCAATTTGTCGGTAAGATAGGTTTGGTAGTCTGCATGAAAATTATACCTCGGAGGATCCAGTTGATTTGGATCATTGAGTGCAGATCTGTTTGTTTTCAAAAAACGATAACCTGAAACACCTACATCAAAACTTTCTCTTTCATTTGTGTAGGAATAATTAATTCCTGCAAACATGGAAAAATAGGGTTTAACATTGGATAAGAATAATTCATTGGTAGGCAAAGATCTATTAAATCCTGAGGAAGTTAATTGTTGAGAGAAACTAAGTTGCGAATAATCAATCAGTGTATTGGAATAGGACCCTCCTAGTCCAACTGATAAACCATGATTATCTTCTTCATCAAGACTAACGTGTGAGCTTACAATAAAATGAAAGGAATTGCTTTTATAAGCTCCGGCTAATCCATTATCCTGAAGAAACAATAACCCACCCCCAATATAATTTGTTTCTTTATCCTGCTGTTTGAAAATTTTACCATCAAAAGAAACAGAGGTTGTATTCAATGGCTCAAGACCTTCGCCTATCCATTGGCTTCTTCTATTGCCTGCAATCCGCCAATTGGCATTTCCATTACCTGCCAATGCCGGATTTACCAAAAGTGGTGATGTGTAAAATTGAGAAAAAACAGGATCCTGGGCAACAACCAAAGAAGACCCTAGTCCTAGAAGGATAAAAGATAAAAAAATAATTTTTAATTGATAACTCATAAATAAACTGATCATCTTAATAAAAGTGTTTCCCCTCTCTTTTGAAATAAAGTTCCATCATTTGCAATTCCAGATACAACCCATATATAAATGGCCATGGGCTGCGCAATACCATTCAGACTTCCATTCCAACCGGTATCCGGGTTATTTGATTCGAACATTAATTTACCAAATCGGTTATAAACCTTAAAGTATTGAAATGTTTTAATGCCTGCCAGATATGGAAATAAGAGATCGTTTACTCCATCATTATTCGGTGTAAAGGACTTGGGTACCAACATGTCAACCATCTTATCATCAAATACCCTTACCAATACTGTGTCCATAGTGGTACATCCTGCG
>JAYTSC010000487.1:0-6227 GCA_043745885.1 Bacteroidota bacterium
TATGCGAAAAAAAATTAGGGAGAACCAAAGATTCTCTTAGCGTACAATCGGCTCATTCACCATCCAAACGTTAATGATAAAAATGTCCACCCGCTAATTAGCCTAAAATTAAGGATGGCAAAGGTAAGGATTGACGGTAAAATTAAAAAACAAATTTTAGACCAAACACATATTTGGGGATAAGAAAATCCTAAAATAGTAAAATTGTCAGCCAATGTCAGGTCTCAAAACGAAAACAGGTTTAAATAACTAAAATGTTTTATTTATTTAGACCTGTCTAACAACAATTTATAAAATTTACCAAATTTTAGCCCGGTCTTCCGGCTTCCGGTACATTTTACTTTTTTCTGTTAAACCATAAGCCTTGTAAAAAGGATCAAAATTAGACAAAGGCCCCAACACCCTATATTTTTCTGGGGAATGAGTATCAACATTGATATATAACCGGGATGTTTCCGGCCTCGTAACTATTCTCCAAGCCTGCGCAAATCCCATAAAGAAACGTTGGTCAGGGCTATATCCATCAATTTCTTTATGTCCTTTTCCTTGTTCAGTTAGTTTGAATGCATCATATGCAATGGCTAACCCACCAATATCTGCCAGGTTCTCTCCAAGCGTAAGTTCCCCTTTTACATGAAGTGAATCTAAAATGACAAAACCGTTGTATTGATCAACAACTGCTTTGGTCTTAACCTTAAATTTTTCTCCGTCTGTTGTTGTCCACCAATCTTTCAAATTACCTGCGGCATCATACTGTCTTCCTTGATCATCAAAACCATGGGTCATTTCATGACCAATAACCAAACCGATACCGCCATAATTTATGGCATCATCTGCATTCATATCAAAGAAAGGAAACTGCAACATACCTGCGGGAAATACAATTTCATTGAAAGTTGGATTGTAATAAGCATTTACAGTAGGAGCCGTCATTACCCATTCTGTTTTATCTACCGGCTTACCAATTTTTGCAATATTTTCTTTGAAATCATGTTTGGCAATATTTTGCATGTTTTGATAGAACTGATTTCTAATGATCTCAACATCATCATAATTTTTCCATTTTGAAGGATAGCCAATTTTTTTCAAAAATGCAGCTAATTTTTCCTGTGCTTTTTGTTTCGTGGTATCACTCATCCAATCCAATTTAGCAATCCTTACTTTGAATGCCGCTTGTAGATTATTTACCAACTCATCCATTCTTTGCTTTGCTTTATGAGGAAAATATTTTTTAACATACACTTGTCCCACTAAATCTTTCAAACCATTATCAGACATGTTCACCATCTTCTTCCATCTATCAGGTAGAACTTTGGCACCAGAAAATAATTTTCCGAATGCAAATCTTTCATCGAGGAAGGCTTTGGTTAACAAGGATGCGTTATTGGATATGTAATCAAACTTTACTTTTTGTTTCCAAACGTCAATTGGTTGAGAAGCAAGTAAAGTACTTAGTGCTTGGTAGTATTTAGGTTGTGAAACATTAATGCTGTCAGTATGTATTCCTATTTTTCCTAAGAAACCTGCCCAGTTTATATTTGGCGATATTCTCTCCAAATCAGCAACCGCCATTTTATTATAGTTTTTAATTGGATCTCTTTGTTCGATAGGTGTGATATGCGATTTGGCTATTTCAGTCTCAAGAGCAAGAATTGAAGCTGCATTTTTTTTAGCGACCGATTCATCCACCCCCGCCATCGTAAAATATTTTGTTGCATGTTCAACCAATTTGTTTCTTTGATTGATGGTAAGTGAATCTATTTTTGTGTAGTAATCTTTTTCGGGTAAGCTAAGACCTGTTTGATATAATATTAAAATGTTTTTAGTGCTATTTCTTTCATCAGCACCCACATAATATCCAATTAATTCTCCGTTACCTTCTTGTGCACTTTCAGCAATCAATGATAAAAGTTCTTTATAATCTTTTACAGCATCGATTTTAGCAAGCATTGGTTTCAAAGGCTCATAGCCAATTTTTTCAATGGTTGCTGTATCCATCCCACTCGCATAAAAATCGCCCACTCTTTGCTCACTACTGCCTTTCGGATGATCCGTTTTCGCAGAGGTTTCATCTAAAATAGTTCTTAATTTTTTGAGATTATCTTCATACAAAGTATAGAAACTTCCCCATCCGCTTTGGTCATCAGGAATTTTACTATTCTTGCTCCATATGCCATTTGCATATTGATAGAAATTGTCTCCCGGCTTTATAGTAGTATCCATTCCAGCCTTATCAATAAATATTCCATTCTTATTTGCATCATTTTTACATGCTGTGAAAAGTAACAAAAGGATGAATACTTGAAGGATGATTTTTTTCATAAATAATATTTTGTATCTGTAAATATTGCGAATTGGATTGGTATTTCAAAATCGTTAGGCGTAAGTGGTAAGTGTTTAGTGGTAAATAGGCTTAGCAGGCACCTTGTCTACATAAAGCTACCCAACGTTTCAAAAAGATGTAAAAGCAAGTATGGAAAATGATTTGCCCATTTTTTAATTGACTCTCCACTCACGATTCACCATTCACGAATCACTATTCAACTCACATCTTAGCCAAAAAAAAGCCGATGAGCAAATACTCATCGGCTATATTTTTTTGTGAAATAATTTATTTCACTTCAACTTCAGCACCTGCGTCTTTCAACTTAGCTACGATTTCGTCTGCTTCGATTTTAGAAATGCCTTCTTTTATGGCTTTTGGAGCTCCGTCTACTAAATCTTTTGCTTCTTTCAGTCCCAGACCGGTTAATTCTTTAACGATCTTAACAACCGTTAATTTGCTTGGGCCGCCGCTTACTAAGATTACATCGAATGCAGTCTTTTCTTCAACAGCTGCAGCACCGCCGCCATCGCCACCTGATACAACTACTGTAGCAGCAGCCGGCTCAATACCATAATCAGCTTTCAATACATCTGCTAATTCCTGAACTTCTTTTACTGTTAAGCCTACTAATGTTTCGGCTAATGATTTTACGTCTGCCATGTGTTTAAATTTTTTCCGTCTTCATACCTGTTTGATCAGATCCGACGGAGGGTTTAAAAAAATTTGTTTTCTTTTATTAATTTGAAAATTTGGGAATTGGAAGTTCCTCATCCCATCATTTCAATTAATCATTTATGATTGAAATTTCGAAAAGGTGGTATTTTGATTTTAAAATTACCGCATTTCGAATTTTCAAATTACTCTGCGGCAGGAGTTGCTTCTTCTGCAGCAGGTGGCGTTACTTCAGGAGCTGCTGCTTCCACAACAGGCACTGCAACAACTTCAGGTGTTGCTTCTACTTCTGCAACTGTTGTACCATTGGCCTGTTTTTCGTGGTGATGCAATAAAGCAGCCAATACACGTTTAATAGGAGATTGTAATAATCCAATCACCTCACCAATCAATTCATTCTTAGTCTTGATTTGCGTTAAAGCTTTTAGTGTATTGTCTCCAGTATAAATATCACCATTGATAAAAGCAGCTTTTAAAACGGGTCTGTCACCATTACTTGCCTTACGGAAAGAACTGATAATGATAGCCGGGTCTTTTGGGTTTTCTGAGAACATCAAAGCAGTTACTTTGTTTAAAGACTCATAAACGCCGGAATACTTTTCAGTATCTAATGATTCCAATGCTTTGCGAATTAAAGTATTCTTGGCAACCTTCATTTCAACCTGTTTATCAAAACAAGTACGACGAAGTTTGGAAACCTGCGCTACGGTTAAAGATTCCGTATCGGTAATATAAAAATTATTGTATTGAGTGAATTTCCCTTTGAGAACTTCAATTACCTCATTTTTTTGATCTTTTGTCATAACTGATCTTTTATAAACCCGGGTCATTTCTCATCCCGATTAATTCGGGACAAAATCACCAGGAATTAGTTCATTAATGCTTTTATGTCTAAAGTAATACCAGGACTCATCGTGCTAGCCATACTAGCGCCTTTCATGTAAATTCCTTTGGCAGTAGAAGGCTTCAGCTTAATAATTGCATTAATCAATTCTGCGCTGTTTTCTGCAATTTTATCGGATGAAAAAGATACACGTCCAATAGAAGCGTGTACAATTCCTGCTTTATCTACTTTAAAGGCAATTTTACCACCTTTTACCTCATTTACGGCAGCAGCAACATCGTTAGTTACCGTACCAGTTTTAGGGTTGGGCATCAGGTTACGAGGTCCTAATACTTTACCTAATTTACCAATTTTTGGCATAACAGCAGGAGTAGCGATAATTACATCAACACCTACCCATCCGCCTTCAATTTTGGTAATGAACTCTTCCAAACCAACAAAATCTGCTCCAGCTTCAATAGCGGCAGCCTCTTTATCAGGTGTACAAAGAACCAATACTTTTTTAGTTTTACCAGTTCCATGGGGTAAGGATACCGTACCACGAACTTGTTGATCAGCTTTTTTGGGATCCACACCCAAACGGATATGTAAATCCACTGAACTATCAAATTTGGTACAATTAATTTCTTTTACAAGTGTAGAAGCATCTTTCAGGGAATAAACTTTGTTTTTATCCACCTTAGTTACTGCTACTTTTCTTTTTTTAGTAAGTGACATTTTCTAATGTTGTTAAAGTGAATAAATTAGTTTTCCCAAGGTGCTGTTCCGTCAACGGTTAAACCCATACTACGGGCAGTACCGGCTACCATGCGCATAGCACTATTGATAGTGAAGGCATTTAAATCGGCCATCTTGTCTTTGGCAATTGCCTCAACCTGGTCCCAATTTACTTTACCAACCTTATCACGGTTGCTTTCCTTTGATCCTTTCTGGATTTTTGCGGCTTCCATTAACTGAACAGCTGCAGGAGCGGTTTTAATAACAAAGTCGAAAGACTTGTCAGTATAAACAGTAATCAAAACAGGAACTACTTTTCCCATTTTGTCTTGGGTTCTAGCATTAAACTGCTTACAGAACTCCATAATGTTAACACCCTTTGAACCGAGTGCTGGGCCTACCGGAGGCGCAGGGTTGGCTTGACCGCCTTTCACCTGCAGCTTCACAAAGCCTGAGATTTCTTTTGCCATTTTTTTTCGATTTAATTGGTAATAACGTCTTGCCTAAGGCTCGACTCCCAAAGTCAATCGTTCTTTAAAAAAAGAACTTTTGGGGCGGCGAAGGTAAGTGTTTTATTGAAACAGACAAGAAAAGAGTAGCAGATATTTGATAAATTAGTAATTAAAAAAAAACCACAGATGAGTTATCCATGGCTTTACATAAAAAATTGCATGAAATTAGCTCAGCTTTTCAACCTGCATATAGCTTAATTCAACCGGTGTAGATCGTCCGAATATTTTTACGGACACTTTTAATTTTTTCTTTTCATCATTAACATCTTCGATCACTCCATTAAAGTCATTGAAAGGTCCTTCAATAATTTTTATGGTTTCTCCTACGATGAAAGGTTCGCTCATGGTTACTCCTTGGTCATTCATCTCATCAACCTTACCGAGCATTTTATTTACTTCACTTTTACGAAGTGAAATGATCATTCCTTTTGATCCTTTCCCATCTGTTAAGAAGTGCATTACATTGCTGATGTTGCTGATATGTTGAACGATATCATCATTCAATTTACCATCCAATACTTCCATCATTACATAGCCGGGGAAATAGTTTTTTTCGCGCATCACTTTTTTACCGTTCTGTACTTTATACACTTTCTCCATGGGAAGAAATATCTGTTTGATAATTTCCTGCCATCCACTACGGATGATATCTTTATCTAGGTATTCTTTTACTTTACGTTCTTTACCACTTACTACACGAAGTACATACCATTTGGTATCTGCCTTAGGTGCTGCGGATTCTACTCCGACTGTTTCTACAACTGTTTCCATGGCTGTTTTACTTAAATAATGAATAAATCAGCTTCAATAACTGGTTACTGGAAAAATCCATTACCCAAACCATTGCTGTAATGATTACGGTAGCAACCAGTACAATTACTGTACTCTGTTGTAATTGGATCCAGGTAGGCCAGGTTACTTTTTCTTGTAACTCAAGCAAACTTTCTTTAAAATAATTGGTGATCTTATTCATAATATCTATTTGAAAATTACTTAATAGCTCAACTGCTCATTCAAAACTCAACAGAGCCATTACGCCATTGAGTCAATCACATATAAACCTGCACGGGCACTAGGATTCGAACCCAGATCGAAGGTTTTGGAGACCTTAATACTAACCGTTGTACGATGCCCGTAGAAAGCTAAAAGCTATTCC
>JAYTSC010000488.1:0-3076 GCA_043745885.1 Bacteroidota bacterium
GGTCGAAGGGATATCTTATTGGAAGTTTCTCAAACAGCTATTGATCTTGATTTTGATGGACTGATCATTGAAAGTCATATTGATCCGGATAATGCCTGGAGCGATGCCAAACAACAAATTACCCCAGAACAATTGGGTGAATTGGTGGGAAGTATACGTTGGAGAAATGAAGACGTGGCTTCTGAAGAATACCATGCTGCATTAGAAAAATTACGCCAACAGATTAATAACTTGGATGATGAATTGATGCAGATTTTAAGTCAAAGAATGAAAGTTGCTGAAAATATCGGTACGTATAAAAAAGAGAATAATATTACCATTCTCCAAACCAATCGATGGAACTCAATTTTGGAAAGGGCTTTTGTTAAAGGAGATAAATTTGGCTTAAGTAAAGAATTTGTAACCAGGTATTTTGATGCAGTTCACATGGAAAGTATCAATCACCAGAATAAGATTATGAATAGTTAATTATTCCTATTCCCTCCAAGACATTGCTTTTTACTCCTCAACTTTTTATAGGGGGGCTAAATGTTAAAAATGAAACATAAAAAATGTCAATTTTCTACGACTAATGTATCCTATTATTTTGATACTGAATTTTCGTATATAGAAAAATTAGCATCGAAGGAAAATGCAGTGATCCTTACTGATGAAAACGTTTTTGCAAAATACAAAAAAAGATTCAAAGGGTGGAACACCATTGTTTTAAAAGCCGGAGAGCAATATAAAATTCAGCAAACGGTGGATATGGTAATTGATCAACTGATCAATTTTGGAGCAGATAGAAATTCTATCCTTATCGGAGTTGGGGGTGGTGTAATTACCGATATTGCCGGTTATGTTTCGGGTGTGTATATGCGTGGAATTCGATTTGGTTTTGTTCCTACTTCTTTATTGGCAATGGTGGATGCATCTATTGGCGGTAAAAACGGGATTGACGTAGGTGTGTATAAAAATATGGTTGGATTAATCAGACAGCCTGAATTTATTTTATTTGACATTGCTTTCCTTAAAACATTGCCTAAAACAGAATGGCAAAATGGTTTTGCAGAAATTATCAAGCATGCTTGTATCAAAGATGCGTTAATGTTTCGAATGCTACAAAAGCATAAATTCACAGATTTTCAAAAAAATGATTTACTGCTATCCGCCCTAATTGAACAAAATGTTTTAATTAAAACAAAAGTGGTAATTGGCGATGAGTTTGAACAAGGCGAGAGAAAACTCCTCAATTATGGTCACACTTTGGGGCATGCAATTGAAAATTTATATGAGTTGAGTCATGGTCAGGCTATTAGCATTGGGATGTCTTATGCAGCGGTTATGTCACAGTATCTTAAAAATTTTACAGGTGCAGAAGCTGTTGTAAATTTATTATCTAAATATGGTCTTCCCACTTTTGTTGCGTTCAATAGCAAAAAAGCATTTAAAATTTTGATGATGGATAAAAAGAAAGACAAACTAAGTATCAACTATATACTTCTCGAAAAAATAGGGAAGGGGGTGATACAACCTTTGCTACTTGTTCAAATTCAAGACATTTTCAAAAAATTCTGATATCGGATTGCGCTGATTTTAAGTGTATGATTTAACTGGTGCTTTGTTCTCTATTTTCATTTACCTAATAATTCCTTTATTCAGCTGCCTAATAAAATATGATTGTACGAATACAACCTTCACAACTTTCAGGAACCATTTATGCGGCTGCCAGCAAAAGTAGTATGCAAAGAGCTTGTGCTGCTGCATTACTAACAAAGGGTGAAACAACACTGGTCAATCCTGGCAAAAGCAATGATGATTTGGCTGCTATTGAAGTAATTCAAGCGTTAGGAGCCAATATTGAATGGTCAGCAAATGGTAACCTCATCATTAGATCGAAGGGAGTTAATCCAACCAAGAAAGAAATTAATTGTGGAGAAAGTGGATTGGGGATTCGTATGTTTACGCCAATTGCCGCTTTGAGTAAAGAAAAAATTACCTTACAGGGAACAGGAAGTCTCTTAACCCGACCTATGAATTTCTTTGATGAAATTTTACCTCAATTGGGTGTAAAAACTCAATCAAATCAGGGTAAACTCCCAATAGAAATTACAGGACCCTTAGTTCCGTCTAATATAACTGTTGACGGATCATTAAGCTCTCAGTTTCTTACCGGGTTACTTATGGCTTACGCTGCAGCAGGTGCAAACAAAGTTTCAATAAGCGTAAAAGACTTAAAAAGTAAACCCTATATCGACCTTACTATCCAAGTAATGAAACATTTTGGTTGGACAGTTGAAAATAAAAATTACCAAGATTTTTATTTTCATAATCAATCACCAGTTGCGATTCAACCAACTAGAACCTATACGGTAGAGGGTGATTGGAGTGGTGCTGCTTTCTTACTGGTTGCAGGAGCCATTGCCGGTCCCATTATTGTAAAAGGACTTGATATAAACTCTACACAAGCGGATAAGGCAATATTACAAGCCTTAATAGATACTGGTTGTCTACTTTCCATTGAATCGGAAAAGATTGAAATTGGTACTTTACCATTAAAAGCTTTTTATTTTAATGCCACGGATTGTCCCGATTTATTTCCACCTTTGGTATCACTGGCAGCATATTGTGATGGAACAACTGTAATTGAAGGCGTAAACCGACTAGAACATAAAGAGAGCAATCGGGCACTGACATTACAACAAGAGTTTGCTAAATTTGGTATCGAAATAATTATTCAGGGCGATACTATGTTGATAAAAGGAGGAAAGGGATTGAGTGGAGCCGTAACACACTCGCACCATGATCATAGAATTGCTATGGCTTGTGCTGTTGCAGGGTTAAAAGCAAAAGAAGCGGTAATCATTGAAGCAGCAGAAGCCATCAACAAATCTTATCCCAACTTTTATGAACACCTGATTAATTTGGGTGCGATAGTAAACCAATAAACAATCATCCGTACACTAATTAAATTGTAAACCTTGAACAGCTTCGGACGCATTTTTAGAATTCATATTTTTGGGGAATCACATGGTGAATGTGTTGGATTAACCATTGATGGCTGTCCGGCTGGACTACCACTTTTGCATTCCGACTT
>JAYTSC010000489.1:0-4319 GCA_043745885.1 Bacteroidota bacterium
GTAAGTTTGGTGCTTCCGATTATTTTTTGCTGGATCTTTTGGGTAAACTTCGGAGCCAATTGTGGATTTATATAAGAAGCTTTATTCTCAATTAGCCCAATTTTTACAGTTTTAACATCTGCGGGTATTATAGAGTCCTTAAATTTATAAATGCCGCATCCCAATAATAGGTTCAAGCTAAGGATTGCCATGATAACAACCGGTTCTGAAATATATTTTTTTGTTTTTAACATATAATACCAAACATTTTAAAAGTGCAAAGGCAAATTATTTTATTCTTCGATATCATACTCTTTCAGTTTTCTATACAAGGTACGCTCACTAATTCCTAAATCTAAAGAAGCATCTCTGCGTTTGCTTTTATGTTTTTTCAAAGCTTTTATAATTAGCTCTTTCTCTTTGTCCATAATATTTAGTGATTCTTCAATGTCTTCATGTTGGTGAATATCATGTTCATTCATTAACACCGGTTGAGAACCAGCCGCTATGAAAGAGGTCTGGTTATTTGCAGACTGGGGTATTGTAGCCGGAGATAAAGGAGATGGGTTCTCATTGTTAATACTGGCATGAAAATCATTTAAAAGTGAGTCTCTGGTGTAATTTGCAGCTGTACCTGCTAAAGAAGGATTCTGTAAGATTTCTAAAAACATTTTCTTCAATTCCGTTACATCTTTTTTCATATCAAAGAAAAGTTTGTAAAGTATTTCTCTTTCGTTTGCAAACTCTCCGGTGCCGGTTTGTTGTCCGGCTAAAACGGGTAAGCGATTGGTCATGTTAACCGGTAAAAATTTACGCATTTCATTTCCACTAACTTGGCTATTCGAACTTAAAACAGAAATCTGTTCTGCAATATTCTTTAACTCTCTAACATTACCTTGCCAGTTATGATTAATTAACAGGGTTTTGGCTTCATCCTCCAATTGTATCGCTGTGGTTTTGTAACGTTCAGAAAAGTCAACTACAAATTTTCTAAATAGTAAAAGTATATCTTCTTTACGATCCCTTAAAGAAGGAACACGAATGGGTACAGTACTTAAGCGATAGTATAAATCTTCTCTAAAACGACCTTTCTGAGTAAACTCTAACAATTCGCGGTTTGTAGCAGCAATCACACGAACATCGGTTTTTTGAACTTTAGAGGAACCTACACGAATAAACTCCCCGGTCTCAAGTACACGCAATAAGCGGGCTTGGGTTCCGAGAGGCATTTCACCAATCTCATCCATAAAAATTGTTCCGCCACTTACGGTTTCAAAATAGCCTTTACGGCTATCAACCGCACCCGTAAATGAACCTTTCTCATGTCCAAACAATTCTGAGTCAATGGTGCCTTCCGGAATGGCTCCACAGTTAACAGCAATAAATGGGTTGTGTTTTCTGGATGAGAGTGTATGAATGATTTGAGAAAAAACTTCTTTGCCTACACCACTTTCACCAACGATTAATACTGTTAAGTCGGTGGCGGCTACCTGAACAGCAGTGTTTAATGCAAAATTGAGCGCCGGCGAATTGCCAATAATACCAAACCTGTTTTTTATACTTTGTAAATCCATGAAGAAAAATAATTAGTAATTAGTATTTGAAAACATTACGATTGATGAAAAAGTTAAACTATTAACTATTAACTACAATCTCTCCAATCAAAGTTCCTGCCGTACAACTGTTTATTTTTACATCTACATAATCACCTTTTTGTAAATTGTAATTGGCTTTTGGAAAAATGACTACTTTGTTATGATCTGTTCTGCCATGCCAGTCCATCACGCTTTTTTTTGAATGGGTTTCAATCAAAACTTTAAAAGTTTTATTTACATCACGTTGCATACTTTCTAAAGAATGGATACGATGAAGTGCGATGATTTCTTGTAACCTTCTTTTTTTTATTTCCTCGGGAACATCATCTTCATATCTTTTTTCAGCCAATGTACCCGGTCTTTCGCTATAAAAATACATATATGCTAAATCGTACTTGCAATATTCCATTAATGAATAAGAATCTCTTTGGTCTTCTTCTGTTTCAGTGCAAAAACCGGTTATCATATCTGTACTTATGCCACAATTGGGTATGATTTCACGGATGCGGTTTACTTTGGATATATACCATTCTCTTGTATACGTACGATTCATTAACTGTAAAATACGATTACTGCCACTTTGAACGGGAAGATGAATATAGTTGCATACATTCTCGTATTTAGCTATGGTAAATAGAACTTCATCAGTGATATCTTTGGGATGAGATGTGCTAAATCGTACCCTTACTAAAGGAGATACCCTTGCTACTTTTTCAAGTAATCGGGCAAACGTAATGGTTTCATCTTTTTTTTCATCAACCCAATAGTAACTATCAACATTCTGTCCCAGAAGCGTCACTTCCCGATAACCGGTATTGAATAACTCCTGTACTTCAACGATAATTGAATATGCATCCCGGCTTCTTTCTCGTCCTCTGGTAAAAGGTACAACACAAAAGCTACACATATTATTACAACCTCTCATTATTGAAACAAAAGCACAAACTCCATTACTATCTAATCTGATAGGGGCGATATCGCCATATGTCTCATCGCGGCTCAATAATACATTAACTGCTTTTTGGCCAGTCCCGGCTTCTTTTATCAATTCCGGTAAAGTTCTATAGGCGTCTGGCCCAACAACCAAATCAACTAACTTCTCTTCTTCTAGAAGTTTTGATTTCAATCGCTCCGCCATACAACCCAGCATACCAATGAGCATACCCGGTTTTTTCTTTTTTAAACTTCTGAATTCAGTTAATCTTTTACGAACTGTTTGTTCTGCCTTATCTCGGATAGAACAGGTATTGAGTAATATTAAGTCAGCCTCATCCGGATTTCGTGTTGAGCCAAATCCTTCTTTTTGTAAGATGGAGGCTACCACTTCACTATCTGCAAAGTTCATCGCACATCCATAACTTTCTATATAAAAGTGTTTTCTATATAAATATGAATTATTTGCAATATAATTATAGGCTTCTCCCTGACGACTTTCATCATGAATTTTGCCCGATAATTCTAATATTTCCATTCTTAACAGAATTTAGGCTGTAAAAATACGAAAAATAGGCTGTTAATGCCAGTTTGTCAGCATGGGTTTTTTAAAATTTCATCATAAACATTATTTTTGCGCAAAAAATTAAACGTAATGAAGGTAACCTTAATGTTTTTTTGTTCATTTTTATATTTACAGCTTACCATTTCACAGGATATAATAGTTAACAAACTGCGTTCTGAAACATCCCGAACCATTAAGAAAGAAGCCGATACTTCACACTGGAATTGGAAAAGTGGTGGTTTAATGAGCTTTAATCTGGCACAGGGTTCATTAAGTAATTGGGCCTCAGGAGGAGACAATTTTACCATGTCGATGAACGGATACTGTAACTACTTCTTTTTTTATAAAAAAGACCGTCATTTTTGGGATAATAACCTTGATGTAAATCTGGGTTATTTACAGTCAACTAGTCTGGGAATTCGTAAAAATGACGACCATATAGATTATCTTAGTAAATATGGCTACAAAATAGATTCTCTGGGAGTCTGGTATCTTTCGGGCTTGTTCAATTTCCGCTCACAATTTTTTGATGGCTATAATTTTTCAAATAATGTTGGAGAATTGTCTTCGTCTTTTTTATCCCCGGCTTATCTGATTGTGTCTCCAGGTTTTGATTATAAACCTTCAGCTCACTTATCACTTTTTCTATCTCCTTTGACCTATCGACTAACGTATGTTGGTAATAATTATCTTTCACAAAAAGGTTCCTATGGAATTCCTAAAGGGGAACATTCGATTAATCAGTTCGGAACATTTATTACCATTAACTACGATAATACTATTGCAAAAAACATCTATTATAAAGGAAGGTTAGATCTTTTCTCAAATTATAATAATGGTCCACAGAATGTAGATTTTTATATGACAAATTTATTTTCATTCAGGATTAATAAAAATTTCTCCGCCCGGTATAGCTTGGATTTAATTTATGATGATGATATCAGGATATTCGGTCCTACCAATACTTCGCCGGGGCTACAAGTAAAAAGTTTAATCGGTATTGGTTATCAAAAACCCTTCGCACTAAAAAGAATCAATTATAGCTAAGCAATTACTTTTAAAAGGTGTTTTATTTTATGGGCTTTAAAGGTAAGTTCCTGGAAATCTTTGCTAATAATAGTTACATGCCCCATTTTCCTGCCGGGTTTGGTTTGCCATTTTCCATAGAGATGAACAAAAACATTATCCATCGCCATCACTTCTGATAGACCTTCATAAATAGCAAGACCCGTATACCCGTCTGCTCC
>JAYTSC010000490.1:0-15760 GCA_043745885.1 Bacteroidota bacterium
TGTATCAAAAGGGAATCATTGCCGGTGCTGCTAATAAAAATGATGAGAAAATTAGAATCTTGCAATCATTGGAAAAGCAGTTTCCCAAATCTTCTCTTATTTCAGATGCTAATTTAGAAATAGCGAATACTTATTTGGCAGATGAAAATTTCCTACAGGCTATCCCTGCATTAGAAAAAGTAATTAATCACCCAAATGCAGCATCAATGAGTCCTCAGGCATACTTGAAATTAGGGGTTGCTTATTTCAACCTAAATAAAAATACTGAATCACTGAATAGTTTTAAAAAATTAGTTACCGGATATCCCAATACCGAAGAAAGTACAGATGCAATAGAATATATCCGGAACATTTTTATTGAAATTCAAAAACCGGGTGAGTTTGTTGAGTTTATGAAACAAAATGGTAAGCCCATTTCAAACACAGAGGAAGATTCATTAACCTTTCGATCCTCCATGTTACGGTATGATGCGAAAGAAATGGCTGGAGCAAAGACGGGATTTGCCAATTATATTTCGCTTTTCCCTACCGGTAAATCTTTCATAGAAGCTAATTTTCTTTTAGCTGAAATTAATGTTGCTAATAAATTAAATACAGAAGCCTTACCTTTTTATAAAGCAGTAGCAGACCAAGCACAAAATAAATATGCTGAACGAAGTACCTTGCAAACTGCCCGGATATACTATTTTGATCTGAAGGATTATCTCAATGCAGAAAAATACTTTTTACAGCTAAAAAATATCTCAAGTCAACAAGCAAACCGATTGGAAGCCATGCGTGGTCTTCTACGTTGTCAGTTTAAAGCCCAATTGTGGAAAGAGGCAGCTTCCAATGCTGAAGAGCTATTATTGGAAAAAGGTATCGCAACAGATGATAGAATGATGGCGAGTTTTGTAGTAGCAAAAAATCACCAGATAAATGCGGATTATCTCTTGGCTATCAATTCCTACAAACAAGTAATTGTTTTTGGTAAATCTGAATATGCTGCAGAGGCACAATACAGGGTTGGAGAAATATTGTTGATTCAGGAAAAACTGCCAGAAGCTGAAAAAGCAGCTTTTGAAGTAATTAAAAAATTGGGATCCTACGAAAATTGGGTAACCAAAAGTTATCTTTTACTAGGAGATATTTATGTAAAACAACTTGATTGGTTTAATGCAGAAGCTACTTTTAAAAGTATAGTGGAAAACGCAACCATTATTGAGTTTAAAAACGAAGCACAGAAAAAGTTAGATCTGGTGATTAAAGAAAAGAATAAAACGAACAAAGTAGAACAACAGTAAAGTATGCAAACCATGAACTATCTACAAAAAGCATTTTTGATTACATTACTAGCATTTTTAGCTTCAAGTGCTGTATTCGCTCAAAAAAAAGGCAGATCTAAAAAGTCGTCTACCAAAAAAACAATTACCAATACTAAAAAGAATTCGTCGATTAAAAAAATGGAAGAGGCCGAGTTATTACTGAATAGTCAAAATGCAACCGATACGTCTTCACCCAAGATGGTTACCATTACATCTGCATTTAAACCCTATTTAAAAAATTCAGTTAAAGTAAATTTTACGGCTGCAACACCGGTGATAGATTCTTCAAAGATGGATGTAACCTATTCGATTCCGTCTCAAAATCTTTTTTTCACCTACCAGCCTATACCTTTAAAACCTTTAGCATTGCCCATTGACTCAGGATATATTTGGCAAAATCAACAATATATAAAACTAGGTGCTGGTAATTTTAATAGTTACCTGGGTGAAGTTGGATTATCGTTTGGTGACGGTAAAAATTCGATTACTAATTTGAGAGGTAATTTTCTATCTGCAACCGGAAATCTACCTTCTCAGCAGGCAGCGAAATGGGGTATCGATTTGTTATCGATTTTTAATACGCGCAATAACCATGAATGGACTACTCATCCTTTTTATCAAAATTCAACTCAGTACTTATATGGGTATGAGCCTTCCTCACTTTCTTATCAAAAAGATCAATTATTACAACAATTTACTACCTTAGGATTAGAAGTAGGAATGCAGAACAAAACGGCGAATGCAATGGGTATTAAGTACCATCCCCAAATAACGGTTATACGATTTATGGATAATCATGAAGCAAATGAAAATAATTTTATATTAAAAGCACCCATTAATAAATCTTTTGGTGAACGATTTGCTTTCGATTTAGGTGTAAGGATGGATTTATCGACAGCCAATTTTCCATTAATTCCGAATCCCCTCGTTTTGAAGAATGACCTATATTCAATAAATACTTCTTTTTTATTCAAATCCAGTAATTTCAAGATAAATGCCGGTATACTACCTTCTTGGGATAACCAGAATTTTTCTTTATTCCCAAATTTGTTTGCCGAAGCCAAAGTATCAGATATCAATTTGGTATTGGAGGCAGGATGGGTAGGTACTTATCAGAAAAATACCTATCGATCATTGGCAAATTTTAATCCCTGGATTAGTATATTAAACAATGGCTTGTTAAATATAAAAATTACTGAACAATATGCGGGTATCAAAGCAGCTAGCGGTGATCACCTTACTTATCAATTAAAGGTTTCATTATTACAAATAAATAACCAACCCCTGTTTTTAAACGATAAGAACGATGGTAAAACATTTCAAGTAATTTTTGAACCAGAAATGCAAGCTTTTAAGGCACATGCTGAATTAGGTTATCGAGAGAAAGAAAGCCTTTCAGTAACTGCCGGTGTTACCTATACACAGTACAGCGCTTTACTAGCAAACGCTAAAGCCTGGGGATTATTACCCTTAGAAGCTACAGGATCATTAAAATGGAAGTTATTGAAAGATCTTCAGGTTAAGGCTGACTTGTATATATGGGATGGCAATCCATACCAAGATAAAGCCCTGCTAACGAAAAAAACGAATGCAGTTGCTGATATGAACCTAGGGGCTGAATTTGCCGTATTGCCAAAATTGAATCTCTGGTTACAGATGAATAACGTATTTAATACAAGTTATCAACGATGGAACCAATATAGTGTTCTAGGCTTTTCTATTTTGGGAGGAGTCGTATATTCGTTCAGGTAAACTACCTTAGAATGGATAAATTTCTATACAAATACCTTGTTTTACATAAAAACCTAATGCTTCCGCAATTGGGAACTTTTGGTGTTAAAAATAGATCTGCTCATTTTGATAATGGGAATGCTGATTTATACCCCCCCAATTCGGCCATTTATTTTTCAGAAAATGTTTCTCCGATGCCTGACAAAACATTTTTTCCTTTTTTAGCTACAGAAATGGGTGTAGATGAAATATCGGCAAAAGACCAGTTTACTAAATTTTCGACAAATCTTACCAGTAGTTTTAAAAATACAAATTCTTCGGTTTTACAGGGTATTGGTGAACTTTTTTCTAATGAGGAAGGAAATATTGTATTCACACCGGCAAATAATACCTCGATTTTTTTGCCGGTTTTGGAAATGGGAGAGACCTTTCAGGAATTGGATACAACAAAGAAAAATAAAGGCTCAGATCTTTGGTGGTTTTATGCCATTATTTTAACAGTTATTGGAATTGGCGCATTAGTCTACTATTATTTTTAAATATATAATTGACTTTTTACACCTTACTTATTTTATGTCTTCATATATCTCTTTATCAGTTTGTCCTGCTTGTGATTCTCCATCAGTTTATCCGGCTTTATCTGCAAAAGATTATACAGTATCAGGGGAAAGATTTGAGATATGGCATTGTGATGATTGCACCCTTCGTTTTACACAAAATTGTCCCAATACCGATTCAATTGGTCAATATTATCAATCCGACAATTATGTTTCGCATTCTGATACTGCCAAAGGATTTATTAACCAACTGTATCATATCATCAGAAACTATACACTAAGATCAAAAAGATTATTGGTACAAAAAGTAACCCAACAAAAAACAGGAACACTTTTAGAAATAGGAGCAGGAACCGGTGCATTTTCTAATATGATGAAAAAATCCGGGTGGCAACTAACCGCGCTGGAACCTGATTCAGTTGCCAGACAAAATGCATTGAAAATACACGGTTTGCATTTAGAACCTGCTGAAAATTTATTCCATTTGGCGGCTGGTACTTACGATGCAATTACGCTGTGGCATGTTATGGAACATGTACATTCTCTGAAAGAATATTGGAAAGAATTTGCAAGAATATTGAATCCGGCAGGGAAACTGATTATAGCCGTACCCAATTATACTAGTTATGACGCAAAAAAATATGGTGAGTTTTGGGCAGCTTATGATGTACCCCGACATTTGTATCATTTCTCACCTAAAAGTATGGACCTCTTAGGCTTGCAAATGGGATATAAACTAATTGAGGTAAAGCCAATGTGGTTTGACAGTTTTTATGTTTCTATGCTAAGTGAGCAATATAAAAATGGTAGTGGAAATATAGTTGGCGCCATTTGGAATGGGTTACTATCAAATGTAAAAAGTATCGGAAATAAAAAGAAGTGCAGTTCAGTAATTTATATCTTTTCGAAGAAATAATCGGACTTAGTTAAATTTCACTTCAAACACTTTTGGCCAAAGTTTGCCCGTAATAAAAAAACGTTTACCAACACTATCATAAGCTATACCGTTTAATACTGCGCCCTTATTGATATCACTTTCTGTCACTTCACCTGGTGCATATTTATTAAGTAAATACGAAAAATCTGCTTTGCCAATCACTCTGCCGGTTTGAGGATCAATCTTCACAATGGTATTGGTTAACCAAACATTTGAATAAAGAAAACCATCTACAAACTCTAATTCATTAATACTATCTAAGGGGCCATTGTTATCAGAGACCCCTACTGTTTTAATAATATTAAAAGTGAGAGGGTCTCTAAAGTATAAATTATTAGATCCGTTATTCATGATTAGATATTTCCCGTCATTCGTCATACCCCAACCTTCCCCTTTATAGGTAAATTCACCCAGTTTTTTAAAAGTACTATAATCATAGACAAAACACTTCATTTCTTGATAAGTAAGCTGGTATATTTTACCGTTCAAAATCGTTATTCCTTCTCCAAAATATTTATTGGAAAGTAATACTTGCTGTATATCCTTTCCTGTTTTCAAATCAATTTTTGCCAACTTGCTGATCCCTTTATATCCAGGATCTCCCGTGCCTTCAAATAAGAAATTATCATGCCATTCTAATCCCTCTGTGAAAGAACTGGCATTATGCGGGTAAACATTGGTAATGGTATAATTTAAAATTGCAGGTTCACTTACAGAGGGGGTAATCGTGTTTTCAGAAGTTGTAGATTCCTGACAACTAGTAAGCATTAAAAATGTGGCAATAAAAATAAATATTCTTTTCATCGTAAATAGTAAAGTAAAATTAAACTAGTTATTTAAGAATTATCGTTAAAAATCCGCTAACATTTTTTTACTTACCTCCTCAGCAACTATGGGCGTAAGTGCTACACCCATTCCATTACAAGCTACCGCTGCATAAACATTTTCTTCCACTTGGCCTACAAAAGGTTTTTTATTGGTGGTAAAACCCATTATGCCGCTCCAATGGTGTTCGATGGTATATTTATAATTAGTAGTAAGATGTTCTTTTAAAAATCGTTCCAATTCAAGTTTAATTTTTGTTGAACCTCCTAAATCAGTTGTTTCTTCGTCTTTAATCGCCCTATTTCTTGCGCCACCCAATAAAATCCGATTGCCAAGATTTCTCCAATAATAAAAGCCCTCATTATAGTGAAATGTGCCTTTCAAAGTAAGGCCGGGAATCGGTGAAGTAACGATTACTTGTCCTCGGGCAGGCGTAACAGCTACTTCCGGAACCAATAGTTGTGTATAGGCATTTATACAAAATAATAACTGCTTTGTTGTTAATGTAAAATTTTGATTGCTTGTCAATGTGATTTTCCGCAGCTTAGTTTCCCAACTTTTGATTTCTATTCCGTATAATATTTGTACGCCGCTTGACTGCACCAATTGAGAAAGTGCATGTACCAACTTTCCACTATGTAATGCCGCCTCAGAACTGTTCTTTATTAAACTATCAAATCCTTGCAAACCCATGCTTTGCAGGAGGCTATTTTGATAAGTAAAGCTTTGTTCATCACCGGTTATTTTACGTAATAATGTATTTAACCAATGAATTTTATCTTCTAATCCCTCCCAATGTTTATCCACTTTATTTATACATTCATATCCGCCACAGGCATCAAAATCTATTTGTGATTGAGATAAAGTTTTTTTTATTTTTTCAATACCCTTATAGCGCATTTCTACGGTAGCTAACATGTCATCCGTTCCTAGTATTTCTGCATCATGAATTAATTCAGTAGGACTACCAAAGCAGGCAAATCCGGCATTTCTTGTGGAAGCACCAAGGGGAGTGGTGCCTCTTTCTACAATAGTTATTTTTAACTTTTTATTTTTATTGATTAATTCCCAGGCACTCCAGAGACCCATCAATCCTGCACCAACAATAATAATGTCTTGTGGTGCATAGAAACTTTCTTTTTCCCAAATGGAGAGATTGGGCATGGGATGATAATTAGTAATTAGACATTAAATTATTGTGTTATTAAAAACGGGTTGTTTCAGAATAGTCAACTGTATGCATTCTATGTTTCCTATGTTTTGCTTATGTATCTATGTTTTTAAAAAATAAACACATAGATACATAGGGTTTAAAGAGCACAATAAATTAATAAATGGTTTATACATTAAAACGGAAATGCATTACATCTCCATCTTTTACAATGTATTCTTTTCCTTCAATGCGTAAACGTCCATTTTCTCTACAGGCGGCTTCACTTCCATATTTTACAAAATCAGCGTATGCAATTACTTCTGCTTTGATAAATCCTTTTTCAAAATCTGTATGGATTACACTGGCAGCCTGAGGAGCTTTCCAACCTTTGTGTATGGTCCATGCCCTTACTTCCTGAACACCTGCTGTAAAATAGGTGTCAAGTTTCAGTAATTGGTAGGTAGTGGTAATTAGCCGGTTTAAAGCGGGTTCTTTCATGTGGTATTCTTCCATAAACATTTTCTTATCTTCCTCTGCTTCCATCTCTGCAATCTGTGCTTCAATATTGTTACACATCACGATGACTTCTGCACCTTCAGATTTGGCTGCTACTTGTAACATGTCAGAAAATTTGTTTCCTGTGTGCATACTGGCTTCATCTACATTCGCCACATATAATACCGGTTTATCTGTTAACAGAAATAAATCGGCAATCACTGCTTTCTCTTCCTTGTCTAAGCCAAGTGTATGTATGTTTTTACCTTTTTCGAGATGTGATTTGCACCTAGATAATATTTCAAATTCAGCTTTTGCTTTAGTATCTGAACCAACCCTGGCCATTTTTTCTACTCTATGCCATTTCTTTTCAACGCTATCCAAATCTTTGAGTTGTAATTCCGTTTCAATAATCTCTTTATCGCTTATGGGATTGATAGCACCTTCTTCACGCAGTACATTCTCGTCTTCAAAACAACGGATAACATGAATAATTGCATCCACTTCACGAATATTGCCTAAAAATTTATTTCCCAAACCTTCTCCTTTACTAGCTCCTCTAACCAAGCCGGCAATATCTACAATTTCTAATTGTGTAGGCAAAATACGATCGGGAATAACCAATTCTGCTAATTTATTAAGCCTAGCATCGGGTACTTCTACCAAACCAACATTGGGTTCTATGGTGCAGAACCGATAATTGCTTGCCTGTGCTTTAGCACTGCTACTCACTGCATTAAATAAAGTTGATTTTCCAACATTTGGTAATCCCACAATCCCTGCTTGTAAAGCCATTTGAAGTATGATTTTAATGGTATGAGTTACTAATTCTAGCAGATTCAAACCGATTACTAATTAAAATTTTGAGCAACAAATATAGAATTGTTTAACGGGTTTATAGTGTAAAAGCTCTTCATCCAATGAATTAGCCAATAAAAATAGTTTCAAATACATCAGTTATTCACATTAAACAGATGAAATATCCTGAAATTTGAAAAGCTTGTCTATTTTCCTATGTATAGTAAGTTTTAATGATAAAGATTGTCCAAAAATCATTTATAAAAGAGAATTGGGATGAACGGAGTATTTACCTTATTTTACCTATCAAAACAATTGGTATGGCCTTAAACTATGTCTGGATCCTTTTTTTTGTAATCGGGTTAATTATTGCCCTTTTCAAGTTGATTGTTTTTCATGATTACGAGATATTCAAAAAATTAGTAGAAGGTATTTTTGATGCTTCAAAATCATCTGTATTAGATATCGGTTTACCACTAACCGGGGCAATGGTTTTTTTTATGGGTCTAATGAATATTGGCGAAAAAGCCGGGGCTGTTAATTTTTTGGCTCGGATACTCAATCCCTTTATGAAACGGATATTTCCTGAAGTGCCGGATAAACATCCCGCCATGGGACAAATGGTGATGAACTTTAGTGCCAATATGCTGGGTCTTGATAATGCTGCCACACCTTTTGGTTTAAAGGCAATGGAAAGTTTGCAAACCTTAAATCCCAACAAAGAAACTGCCAGTAATTCGCAAATTATGTTTCTGGTTCTTCATACTAGTGGACTTACTCTAATTCCACTTTCCATCATTGCTTATCGGGTTAGTGGGGGAAGTACCAATCCAACCAGTGTATTTGTTCCTTTAATGTTGGCGACTACCATCGCTACTATTGCCAGTATTGTGATTACAGGCATTTACCAACGATTGCGGTTTGATAAAGTACTGCTATTATGGTTGGTTGGTATTACGGCAAGCATCGTTTTATTTGCGTTGTTTATTAATGGGTTACCCTCACAAAAGGATGTTGCATCGCCTAGTTTGTTTACGAAGGAAACCTTTAGTAATGTTTTGGGAAACATGATTTTATTTTTAATTATATCCACTTTTATTATTGGTGGATTTATCAAAAAAATTAATGTATTTGATGCATTTATTGAAGGAGCGAAACAAGGCTGGGACGTAATTATAAAAGTGATTCCCTACCTCGTAGGATTATTGGTGGCTATCAGGGTTTTTCGTGATAGCGGTGCGCTCGAAACTATCATTAGTGGAATAAGTTGGTGTTTTATTCAATTAGGGGTAACCAGTGAATTTGTTCCCGCACTTCCGGTGGCTATTATGCGTCCATTTAGCGGAGGAGGATCCAGGGGTTTAATGCTAGATATTTTTAAAACCTATGGTGCAGATAGTTTCATTGGTCAGTTGGCATCAACTTTTCAGGGAAGTGCCGATACTACTTTTTATATCATTGCTTTATATTTTGGTAGTGTCGGTATTAAAAAAGTTAGGTATGCAATTTGGGCAGGTATGCTTGCTGATGTTTTGGGGATAATTGCTGCCATTTTTATTGCTTATATTTTTTTTAAATGATTAAATAAAAATGAATTATCATTTTTCAGTGTAACTTTCTAGATTACTTTCAATTCACCCTTTATTACTTATAATGAACAGGAAAGACTTTTTAAGATCCGGTGCTCTAATAAGTGCTGCTTCGATTGTTGGCAATGAAAATGCTTTTTCTCAAAACCTTACAAATAATACTATTGATAAACTGGTAGATAGTAACGGTAATTATATCCAGCAAGCTTTACCTTATTCCGAGAACTTTCTAGAACCCTATATGGATGCAGAAACCATGCACCTTCATTACACATTTCACCATGGAGGAGCAGTAAAAGCAGCCAATAAGGATACGGCAATGATCAAAAAGGCATTGGATGATAATAACCTGGAAACAGTTGATTTCTGGACTAAAAAACTAGCCTATCACTTTTCATCCCATGTTTTACATTCAATTTTTTGGACAAATCTTACAAACAAGAAAACAAATCCAACAGGTGATCTTTTAAAAAGAATTGAAAAAGATTTTGGGAGTTATGATCGAATAAAATCCCTCATTGCTGAAACCTCTAAAAATGTAGATGGAAATGGATGGGGAATTGTTGCCTATCAACCATATAGTGATAGCTTAACTGTTCTACAATGCGAGAACCATGAAAAATTAACCCAATGGGGATGTATACCTTTATTGGTAATTGATGTTTGGGAACATGCGTATTATCTCAAATATAAAAATAAACGTACTGACTTTGTAGATGCCCTATTTAACCTCATCAACTGGGATAATGCAGCCCAACGCTTAAATGATGCAGTTAAGTTAACTAAATAGTATTTTTTATTTTATCGAATCTTGATTTGAGCAATTATCACTTTTGAATAGTAATTTTCAACTAAACTAAGGTTTGAAGTCTTTCAATAAGTATTTGTACTCCACTTGAAGCAATCGCTTCAATTTGGGTAAGATTATTAATCGTCGTTACCCCATCGGGAATATGTTTATCAATGATATATTTTGGAATTGACTTAGGTGCATAATTAAGTAAGCCGGCTGCAGGATACACCGCAAGTGATGTACCGATTACAACAAAAATATCTGCTGCACTTACCATGTCAGCCGCTTTCTCAATCAAAGGAACAGGTTCGTCAAACCATACAATAAAAGGCCTTAATTGGCCACCATCAGTAGCTAAATCTCCTATTTGAATATCTCCTTTAATTTCGTAGCTAATATTTATATCTAAATCGCTTCTCATCTTAAAAATCTCTCCGTGCAGATGTAAAACATTCGTGCTACCACTTCTTTCATGTAAGTCATCAATATTTTGTGTGATAATGCATACTTCGAAATGTTTTTCTAAAGCAGCTAATCCAAAATGAGCAGCATTTGGTTTGGCTAGAGCGACATCTTTTCTACGCATATTATAAAAGTCCAATACTATTGTAGGATCTTTTTTCCAGCCACGCGGTGAGGCAACTTCATAAATATCATAACCTTCCCACAGCCCATCACTGTCACGAAAAGTTTTAAGCCCACTTTCTGCACTGATGCCGGCTCCGGTTAGTACAACCAATTTCATATTTTTCAATAAAAAAATTTTTTGGAATATTTTATAAATGTTAAAATAAACTATTTAGTCAATTAGTAAGTATTACTTTTACTATCAACTAACTAACTAACTAACTAACTAAATAATTATTTCATACCCGCCATTAACATTACTATTTCCCATTCGGTTTCTTTAACTGCTCCTACAGAAAGCCTACTTAATCTTATTAGATCCATATTAACAAGTCGTTTGTCTGCTTTCATTTGTACAAGACTAACGGATTTCTTTATTTTCTTAAAAGGCTTAAAATCCACTACTAACCATGCCGGATTATCAGTTGTGGGATCCTGGTATGATTCCTTTACTACTTTCGCAATGCCTATAATTTCCATTCCCTCATTACTATGGTACCAAAAAGCCAAATCGCCTTTCTTCATACTGCGTATATTATTCCTTGCAGCATAATTTCTAACGCCATCCCAGGTAGTAAAACCATCTTTTTCAAATTGCTCCCAGCTATATTTTGAAGGTTCTGATTTAATTAACCAATAGTTCATAGAGATTATAATTAGTAATTGACTTTTTTGTATGAATGATAAAAAGATGAATTTACTTAAAAATACTTTGCAAAATGTAGACAGGTATTAATTTTTACAACCTACTTCTGATTTAACTACTAATACGAATCAAGGGTTGAAGTTTTGACTCACTTATTGCCACAGATTCACAGATTTTCACTGATTAAATCTGAGTTAACCTGCCTGCAGGTAGGCAAGTCTGTGATTAACTGTGTCGAAATTTCAAGGGGTTGCTTTAAAAAGGCTTTATTTTGTTCAACCCTTGATTGGCATTACTAATTATTAATTAAAACACCCTCACCACCCACTAGCCAATACATCAGCCAAATGCAACATTTTCAATCCGGATTCTTTGTGTTTATTACATCCATCAATATGCATCAGGCAACTCATATCTGTACTGATAATATATTCGGCACCGGTTGTTACTGCATTGTTTACTTTCTGATCGCCCATGGCAATACTAATGGGTTCAAATTTTACCGCAAAAGTACCGCCGAAGCCACAACAGGTTTCAACGTCTACCATTTCCACTAATTCAAGGTCCTTTACTTTACTCAGAAGTTGGCGAGGCTCTAGCTTTACTTTACACTCACGTAAAGCTGCACAACTATCATGGTAAGTAGCTTTGCCCTTAAAGACAGCACCCAAATCATCCACTTGTAATATGTTGATGAGAAATTCAGAAAATTCAAAAGTTCGTTGAGCTGTTTTTTTGGCAATTGCTGATGATGGGGAATTTTCAAATAATTTGGTATAGTAATTTCTTACAAATCCAACACAACTTGCACTTGGCGCAACAATATAATCAGCTCCTGAAAAATCGGTTAAGAATTTATTACATACCTCTTTTGCTTCTCCCCAAAATCCGGCATTAAATGCAGGTTGTCCACAACAGGTTTGTGCTGCATTATAAGTTACTGTACAACCCGCTTTTTCCAGCACTTTTACCATATTAAATGCTACTTGAGGATATAACTGGTCTACAAAACAAGGAATGAATAATTGTACGTTCATGGGACTGGGATAGAAGATGAGTCTATTTTATTTTCCTATTTAAGGCAATCATTTTCATGGCGGTAATCGCTGCTTCTTCCCCTTTATGACCATGCTTGCCACCAATTCTCTCTGTTGCCTGCTGCTCATTATCAACGGTTAATATGCCAAAAATTACCGGCACATCTAAAGCTAAATTTAATTGTACTACCCCATCGGTTACCGCTTTGCATACATAATCAAAATGAGGGGTATCGCCGCGAATGATGGTGCCTAAAGTAATGTAGGCATCCGGAATCGATTTTGTATAAGTATAATGATTCTTAACCATAAAGGGTATCTCAAAAGCCCCTGGAACAGTTATAGAATGAAAACCAATGTTATTTTCTTTTAAAATCTTTTTTACGCCTGCTTCCAGTTTGTTTACAATAGTGGCATTCCACTCAGTCTTAACAATAACAATAAAGGCATCCTTTATTGTAGGGATGCCTTTATGGATGGTTATATTACCTTTTGTAGCCATGGTATTATACTTTGCTAGCTTTTCTCAATACTTAAGCGATAAATATATTTATCTGCCTGAAACCCTTTTTCCGTTTTTGGAAATTTCTCCTTCAATTCTTTATATAAGTCCAATGCTTCTTTGGTTTTGCCTGTAGTTTCTAAAAGCAAAGCTGCCCTAAAAAGATATTCTGCTGAGTTATTCTCATCTGCATCAAAAGTAGTAGCTGCCTTTTTATAGTTTTCAATAGCTTCTTCTTTTTTATTCAATTCAGCATAGGCATCTCCTAAACATCCATAAGCCATTAACTGAATTTGTTTAGCAGGGGAGGAAAAATCTTTCAGGTATTTTACAGCATTATTAAAATCTCCCAGTTTCAGAAAACTAACGCCGGCGTAGTAATTACATAAGTTGGCTGATTTCGTTCCTCCGTAATTTCTTAAAATAAAGAGAACTCCCTTATTTTGTCCATCCCCGTTTAATACCAGGTTAGAAGAATCATTTGCAAAGAATTGTTGTGCTTTAAAAAGTGCATCAGCTGCTTTTTCTTCTTTTGGTTTTATGATGTATTCATTATATCCATACCATCCGCCAATACCAATAACCAAAATGGCAACGATTGCTAAAATTTGTTTTTGAAATTTCTCCCAAATACCCTGAACTTTTGTAAAAGTTTCATTTATTTCTTCTTGCTTATCTGTCATACTTCTTTTTTATAAATTTAAATTCAAAATTAATCTAGTATTCTATAATCATTAATCAACATCAAAAACGTAATTCGGATCTGCATAAACATCTTTCAATAATTCGTTGTCATCCGGCCAAGGGCTTTCTTCAGCAAATTTTACGCTTTCGTCAACTACCAGTGCAATCCGATTATCAATCGCCAGTAAATCTGCCTCACTGGCAAAATTGTTTGAAAGTATGGTGTTTCTTACTTTATTGATGGGATCCTGGTCTTTGTACTCATCCACTTCTTCTTTAGAACGATATTTTTGAGGATCTGAAATCGAATGTCCTTTATACCGATAAGTCTTTAGTTCCAAAAGGGTAGGGCCATCACCCTCTTTAGCCCTTTTAACGGCTCTGGCAACACTTTCATGAACCGTTTCAGGTGTCATTCCATCTACTTTATCAGCGGGCATATCGTACGAATCAGCTAATTTGTAGATATCAACCACATTACTGGTACGTTCAATGGAAGTACCCATGGCATAATTATTATTCTCACAGATAAAAACTACCGGCAATTTCCAAAGCATGGCCAGATTGAAGGTTTCATGAAGGATTCCCTGCCTTGCAGCACCATCTCCGAAAAAGCAAAGAACTACATTATTTGTACCCTTGTACTTTTCAGCAAATGCAAGCCCGGCACCGGTTCCAATTTGTGCACCAACAATACCATGTCCACCATAAAAACGATGCTCCACACTAAAAAAATGCATACTCCCCCCTTTTCCTTTCGAACAACCTGTAGCTTTACCATATAATTCTGCCATACAGGAATTGGGCGACATACCCTTGGCAAGTCCCAAACCATGATCACGATAAGCTGTAATAAACGGATCGCTGGGTCCTGTAGCTGTCATACAACCTGCTGCTATGGCTTCCTGACCAATATAAGCGTGGAAAAATCCTCGAATTTTACCTGCCATTTTATACATTTCCTCCGCCTTTAATTCGAACTGACGGATAAGCTGCATTAGCTCGTACCAGTAGAGATAAGTTTCTTTTGAAAATTTAGTAGACACTATAGGAAATTTTGAGGTGCAAATATAGGGGTTAAATAGGAAAAAAAACTTCGCAGGAACACCGTAATCAAGTTGAAAAGTAAAATTGAAAGCTATCGTTAGTCTAATTGATGGTTTTTGGCTTTTTATTCATTTGTCTTTTAAACGTTTTTTCTAATTTGTATAATTTTTTTAACTTGTTACCTAAATTCATATTATGAAAAAACTAATATTACTTCTTTTGTTGGCTCCAGTAATTACAATTGCTCAAGAGCAGGGTATGCATTTTGAGCATTCATTAAGTTGGAAAGAAGTTCAGGCAAAAGCCAAAGCGGAAAATAAGTTCATTTTTATGGATTGTCTCACCACCTGGTGTGGACCTTGTAAATTTATGTCTTCCAATATTTTTCCTCAACCAGCTGTGGGTGAATTATACAATTCTAAATTTATTAATGTAAAGGTTCAATTAGATACTACAGCCGGTGATGAAGAGGAAATTAAAAAATGGTACCAGGATGGACATGATATCGCTAAACAATATGAGATTCGGGCTTATCCCACTTATTTAATATTTGATCCAAACGGAAATATTGTTCACCGTTTTGTGGGATCTTCAGATGAGGCCACTTTTCTCAAAAATGGAGCAAATAGCATTGACCCGGAGAAACAATATTATACCCAATTAAATAAATATAAAGCTGGTCAAAAGGATCCGATATTTCTAAAAAATCTTGCATTGATCTCTATGGGTGCTTATGATATGAAAAATGCAGGTCTAATCAGTGAAGCGTATTTGGCATCTCAGTTCAATTTGTATACTAAAGAAAATCTAGAATTTATAGATCAATTCACGCAAACCAGCAAAGACAAAGGATTTGCATTATTAGTCAATAATTCAGAAAAAGTGAATGCCGTATTGGGAAAAGGAAAGGCAGAAGCAAAAGTGTTGGGGATAATAATGCAGGAAGAAGCTTACCCAATAGTTTTTAAAAGAGGTGTAACGCCAAATTGGGAGCTCTTATCCACTAACTTAAATGCAAAATATCCGAAATATGCA
>JAYTSC010000491.1:0-4306 GCA_043745885.1 Bacteroidota bacterium
TTGGCTGGTGAAATGCCTGACCACTATTTCTATGCGAGTTATTTTAATGAAGGTGCTATTTTCTCATTTTCCCTGCAAAAATATTCCATCGAGAATCAACACATTTTAAGCAAGTTTACGGCTGTATTTTCTTTAACCTTCAGGCGTTACCAGGATTTGCAAAAAGCGGAGACACAAGCAAGAGAAGCAAAGATCGAAGCCGCTTTAGAAAGAGTCAGAAGCAGAGCCATGGCCATGCAAAACAGTGATGACCTGAATAAATTAATTGCCCAAATTTTTACAGAAGCTACCCGTTTGGGTTTGGCATTAGACCGATGTATATTAATGGTAGTTAATCCTTCAACACATGACTCTACCTACATACTCGCAAATCCTGAAATCCCTGAACAACCCATATCCCTCCAAGTTAAGAATCATGACCACCCCCCGTATTTGGCTTATCTGAAAGCTTGGGAAAATCAAGTTGAAAAATGGACCTATTTATTAGAAGCTGAGGAAAAAAAGAAATGGGATGCATTTATTTTTTCAGAGACAGAATTGGCTTATTTACCGGAAGAAGCAAAACATGGGATGCAATCGAAAGAAAAAATATATCTAAATGCATCCTTTGGCAATTTCGGCAATCTCACTTTTTCCAGTTTTGAAATACTTTCCGATGAGCAGTTTACTATCCTCATTCGCTTTGCGAATGTTTTTGATTTAACCTATACCCGTTATAACGATTTGAAGCAGGCAGAAGCGCAGGCAAAAGAAGCATTGATAGAAGCCGCTTTGGAAAGAGTAAGAAGCCAAAGCATGGCTATGCACAAAAGCGGCGAACTACTGGAGGTGATCAGTGTTTTATCAAATCAGTTGCTGCAACTGGGCTTTAAGATAGACTCTGCCAATTTCAATACATCCTATCGCGAGAAAGACTGGAATCTTTGGCTGTGTAATCCGGGGAGGCCTATGTATCCTGACAAGCTTTATATACCTTATTTAGATCATCCTTATTTTAACCGTACAATAGAAAGCCTGGCAAAAGGAAATGATTTCAATTCTTTTGTGTTTAACAAAGAAGAAAAAGATAGTTTTCTCGACCATTTGTTTGCTAATACGCTTGCCCGGAATACGCCCGATGAAATAAAAAACTCACTTTATACCAAGCCGGGTTTTGCATGGTCTGTGGTGTATCTGAAAAATACGTCTGTAACGATTGCTAACTACGATTCAGAGCCGTATACGGAAGAACAGAATTTGATTCTCAGAAGATTTGGAAATGCTTTTGAACAATCCTATACCCGTTTTTTGGACCTTCAAAAAGCAGAAGCACAGGCAAAAGAAGCAAAGATTGAAACCTCATTAGAAAGGGTCCGTGGTAAGGCCATGGCCATGCACAATTCACAAGATCTTGCTGATACCATTGGCGTATTTTATAAAGAGCTGCAATCCTTCAGTTTAACACCCAGGAGATGTGGTATAGGATTACTAAATAAAGTAAACAAAGAAGGTGAGTTGTTTACATGGAATACAACCGAACAAGGCGATAGCTTGGAACTGGTGGGTAAAATGAATATGAAAGTCCATACTGTTCTGGAAAATGTATACAGTCATTGGCTTACACAAACCGAGTATCATCCTGTATTACGGGGTAATGAAATAAAAGAATATAACCAGGTAATCCGCCCTATGATGGCTTTTCCAGATTATCATTCTAACAATGTACAATATGGTTATTTCTTTTTCTTTACTGAAGGTGGCGTATTTGCCTGGACAGAAAAAGAATTGCAGGAAGATGAATTACAGATTTACCGCCGCTTTACTTCGGTACTTAGCCTTACCTATAAAAGGTATAAAGATCTAAAAATTGCAGAAGCACATGCGCAACAGGCAGAAGAAGACTTAATAAAATTGCAGAAAGAAAAGAAAAGGGCAGAAGATGCTTTAACAGAGTTGCAGGCCATACAAAAGCAATTAATTCAATCAGAAAAAATGGCCAGTCTTGGAGAACTTACTGCAGGTATTGCCCATGAAATTCAAAATCCATTGAACTTTGTAAACAACTTTAGTGAAGTGAGTAGTGAGTTGATCAAGGAAATGGTTGATGAAGTTGGTAAAGGCAATGCAGAAGAAGTAAAAGCCATTGCCAGTGATTTGATGCAGAACTTAGAAAAAATAAATCATCATGGTAAAAGAGCAGCCGATATTGTAAAAGGCATGTTGCAGCACAGCCGCAGCAGCAGCGGTGTAAAAGAACCAACCGACATTAATGCATTGTGTGATGAATACTTACGTTTAAGTTATCATGGTTTACGAGCTAAAGACAAAACCTTCAATGCAACCATGAAAACCGATTTTGATGCATCTATTGGCATGGTCAATATTATTGCACAAGATATGGGAAGAGTAGTTTTGAATTTATTAACGAATGCGTTTTATGCCGTGTCCGCCGACTTGTCCATCCGAAACGAAGTGAAGGCGGAAGCCTTAGCAAAGAGAGGTGTTGATTACGAGCCAACAGTTTCAATAACCACAAAAAAGAATGGGAATACAGTTGAAATAAAAGTTACCGACAACGGTAATGGCATTCCGCAAAAAGTATTAGACAAAATCTTTCAACCTTTCTTTACAACTAAACCAACAGGTCAGGGAACAGGGTTGGGTTTGAGTTTAAGTTATGATATTGTGAAAGCGCATGGTGGAGAGTTGAAAGTGGAGACTAAGGAAAATGTAGGTTCAACTTTTACAATTCAATTGCCAACTATATAAAACAACCAGATGAAATCATTCATAAAAATATTACTGCTTTTATTGCTGCCCTTCTTTGCTAAAACACAGATAAGTCCGCTATATCTGGAACCAACTAAAAAGGAAGTCGATAGTTTACGAATTTCTCTCACCCAGAATATTAATGATACCCTGAAAATGGCTGCCTACAGAGAACTTACCCTTTCCTATCTTGATGTTAGCTTAGACAGTGCTATGTATTATATAGAGAAAGATATTCCACTGGCTAAAAAACTGAATTTAAAAATATGGGAAGCAGATGGGCTGGATTTGTATGCCCTCATTTCCGGTATCCAGGGAAAATATGTGCAAGCTTTTAAAGCGTATAACCAGGCACTGGCTTTGGTAGAAGATTTAATGACTGAACAAAACATCTGGCGTATTTCAAAATTTACCCGAAGTACCTCGCCGAGGTTGGCCAGGTTAAACATGCATGCTACCATGTTACAAGATATGGCTTCGATATTTACGTCAACAGAAAATTTTGAAAAGGAATTAAGTACTATCAGTCATAGTTTACAGATTGCTAATTCTATCAACGATTATACAATACTTTCTCTGGTATACAATAAGTTTGGAGAAATTCATGTTAGGAACAAAAAAATAGATTCTGCTTTGATTTATTTTAAAGAATCGCTGTTATATGTGGAAAAATCAGGTTATAGAAAATATCAGTCAGGAACACTCAATTCGATTGGGAATATATACTTAGGTAAAAAAATGTACGATAGTGCAAAACAGAATTATTTAAAAGGATTAGCTTATGCTCAGGCAATGAATAATGTAGTATCTTCTGGAGTAATTTATCTGTCTCTCGCAAATTATTTTAAGTCTACAAGTAAATATGATTCAGCAGTTTTTTATGCTCGGTCGGGTTTAAATATAATCAAAAAAACAGGAGGTAATTCCAGTTATGTCGGGGCGTATAATACGTTTATTGATATTTATAAAAGCCTTGGCAAACCTGATAGTGTTCTGTTATACCTGCAGCTGGCATATGCTGCAAAGGATAGTTTACAGAGCTCAGAAAAAATAAAACAATTTCAAAATATTGGTTTCGATGAACAACTACGTTTGCAGGATCTGGAAAAAGAAAATATACAAACCAAAAGCGAGATCAGAACTTATTCACTGCTTATCGGCCTTGTCATAATTTTATTGGTTACTCTATTATTATATCGCAACAATCGCCAGAAACAAAAAGCTAATGGAGTATTAGAAAAAACTTTGCGTGATTTACAATCCACCCAAACCCAGCTTATCCAATCTGAAAAAATGGCCAGCCTTGGAGAACTTACCGCAGGCATTGCACATGAAATTCAAAATCCGCTAAATTTTGTTAATAATTTTTCAGAAGTAAATAAAGAAATGCTTGAAGAGCTAAAAGCTGAACGCCTAAAGCCAAAAGCAGAAAGAAATGATTATTTAGAAGATGAAATACTAAATGATGTGATCAATAATGAAGAAAAAATTAACCATCATGGCAAACGTGCCGATGCCATCGTAAAAGGAATGCTACAACACAGCCGTAGTAGCAGTG
>JAYTSC010000492.1:0-2561 GCA_043745885.1 Bacteroidota bacterium
CAATTTCAAATATTAGGGATGAATATAAAAATTAAAAGTATTATCAACGCATCAATTGAAGTTAAGAAAAACCTACTTGAGGATGCAAAAATGCTAAATACAATTGAAACAGTTGTAAATGTAGTTACTGCTGCTTTTCAAAGTGGACATAAAGTATTGTTCTGTGGCAATGGAGGGAGCGCAGCGGATGCCCAACACCTGGCAGCCGAATTCTCGGGAAGGTTTTATAAAGATAGAAAGGCACTTCCTTCTGAAGCTCTCCATTGTAATTCATCTTATCTAACTGCAGTGGCAAACGATTATAGTTATGATGTGATCTATTCTAGATTAGTAGAAGGAATTTGTGCAGAAGGTGATGTATTAATTGGATTAAGTACTTCGGGTAATTCAAAAAATATCTTGAACGCTTTCACTGCCGCCAAAGAACTAAAAGTAACAACGATTGGCTTTACAGGTGAATCCGGTGGCAAAATGAGGGCAGCAAGCGATTTTCTTATCAATGTTCCCTCTAACGATACACCCAGAATTCAAGAAAGCCATATCATGATTGGGCATATCATTTGTGAATTGGTGGAAGAAAAAATATTCGGCTGATGGAAGCAATTATTCTTGCCGGAGGATTAGGAACGCGATTGCGTGATGTTGTTCCCGATTTACCCAAATGCATGGCACCTGTAAATGGGCACCCATTTGTCTTTTATGTAATTAAATACCTTAAGAGTCAAGGGATAAAAGACTTTATCTTTTCATTAGGGCATCGTTCAGATGCATTCACAGCCTATCTTTCTAAACTACTCTCGCCAAAGAATTACCAACTGATTATTGAAAAGGAACCACTTGGAACAGGTGGGGCTATTCAATTGGCCTGTAAGTATGCTAAAGAAAAAAATGTAGTAGTAACTAATGGGGATAGTATTTTCAAAACCGATATTCAAAAACAAACAGCATTTCATATCTCCAAGAACGCAGATTGCACTTTAGCTTTAAAATCAATGGAAAATTTTGAGCGATATGGTGTGGTGGAACTTAATCCGGATGCAACAATCGCATCTTTTAAAGAAAAGCAGTTTTACTTAAAAGGCTATATCAATGGGGGAATTTATATACTTAATAAGGAGCTTTTTGAATTGGAAGGATTTCCGGAAAAATTTTCCTTTGAAACAGATTACTTGCAAAAGTATTATTCACAACGAAGAATCTTTGGATTGGTACAGAAAGGATATTTTATTGATATCGGCATTCCAGAAGATTATCTCAAGGCACAAACAGAATTAAACATTTGAACATGCTAGATCTGAAAAATATTGATAATAGTTGGACACTTTTTTTAGACCGTGATGGCGTAATCAACCATGATAAGGATAATGATTATATACGTGACTGGAATGAGTTCAGATTCTATTCTTATACATTAGATGCATTAAAAATATTGGCAAACTACTTTTCAAGGATTGTTGTTACCACTAATCAGAAAGGCGTTGGTAAAGGACTGATGACACAGTTTGATCTTGACAATATTCATACAAATATGTTATCTACTATTGTGGCAAATGATGGCAGAATAGATAAGGTTTATTTTTGTGCTGACCTGGAAGATGATTCTGAAAACCGTAAACCTAACCCGGGTATGGCCTTTCAGGCAAAAAGAGATTTTTCTGAAATAGATTTGTCAAAAAGTATCATTGTGGGAAACCGCATAAGTGATATGGGTTTTGGTAGAAATGCCGGTATGTTTACCGTTTTTCTAGCAACCACCCATCCTGAAACTTCCTTCCCTAATCCAATGATTGATCTGCATTTTAACGATTTGTTGGAATTTGCCCATTCAGTACAAGGCTAATAAAATCTTAAAATAGGTAAAAACAACTTTTATTCAATTCCTTTTATTGGTTTGGACTTACCTTCGGGTTGAATAGGAAATTTATGAATCGTCTTTTTTCAAGTATTCTGCTTTCTATACTTTTTTTGGCAGTTTCTGCTCAAAAAAATTCTGCAAAATCTCAGTTGTTTTCTCAATTGGAAGAAAACATGCATAATTATGCCATAGATATTGTAAATGCAAGAGAAGCCACTGATCGGGCAATTGCTGATAGTTTTTTTACCAAAGCATTGGTACAAGCTTTAAAAGTTCCCTATTCTTTTTCTTACGCATTTGATTCTTTGCAAACCATTTCACGAATCTATGCTCCTGACAGTAGTTTTCGAATTTTCACTTGGCAAATCATGAAAGATTTTAGTTACTACCGGCAGAAAGGAGCTATTCAAATGCATACAAAAGACGGGTCGTTGAAACTAATACCTTTGTATGATAATTCTCCATTTACAGACAATCCCGTAGATTCGATTCGAAATAATAAACAATGGATTGGTGCTGTTTATTATAATATTGTTCTGAAAACTTTCAACAATAAAAAATATTACACACTTATCGGTTATGATGAAAACGATGCAAGAACAACTAAAAAATGGGTGGAAGTCTTAACATTTGATGAAAACAACCAACCCATTTTTGGAGGAAAGTATTTCTCATATCCCAATGACGAATTAAAACCACCACAACC
>JAYTSC010000493.1:0-3852 GCA_043745885.1 Bacteroidota bacterium
CCCATTTTTACAGGATATAACCAGGAAGGATATTTTTCCTGCAATAATAAATTATAAGCCATATCTGTATAACCAAACCGAGTTAACACATGGCATAAATAGGGTGTGCCTAAAAATCCTGTGGTTAAATGGTTACCATAGCTTTTAACATTTTCCAATAATCTTTCGGCAGCTTGTTTTCTTAAAGACTCAGGAAACATATCAAAATGTAAAGCCAATACATAGCCCGTTTGGGTAGAAGAAACCAAACGTCCATTGGGTGTAACATATTCTTTTAGAAAGGCTTCTTTTATTTTTTGTAACAATGAGGTATAGTTAGTAACGTCTTCAGTTTTACCCAATACTTTTGCTGCATTAATTAATAACTGTGTAGAGTTTGCATAGAAACATTGGGCTATCAGGTATTTGTCTGTAACCGCTGCTTTGCCATCATTATCATCGCTGGGTCTGTAAAATAACCAGTCGCCAAAATGAAAACCGGTGTTCCATAAATTTTCTTTACTGGTGTTTTGAATATAGCCTACCCAAGATTTCATACTGCTATACTGGTCTTCTAAAACTTGTTTATCTCCGTAGGCTAAGTACATATTCCAGGGAATGATGGTTGCCACATCGGCCCAACCGGTTGAGCCGGTTGCATTTTTTCCTAACACATTGGGAATAACATGTGGTACAGATCCATTGGGCATTTGATCAGCAGCCAAATCTTTCAGCCATTTAGAAAAGAAGTTATTTACATTCATATTAAAAGCGGCTGTTCTGGAAAATACTTGTGCATCACCTGTCCAACCCAAACGTTCATCTCTTTGGGGACAGTCGGTTGGCACATCTAAAAAATTCCCTTTTTGTCCCCATTGAATATTATGTTGTAATTGATTCACTAATGCATTGGAAGAAGTAAAAGTTCCTGCGGGAGGCATATCAGAATACAAAGCCACCGCAGTAAAATTTTCTGCTTTTATTTCGCCCGGGTATCCTTCTAATCTAATAAACTGGAAACCATGCCAGGTAAAATGTGGTTCAAATATTTCTTCTTCTCCACCTTTTAAAATATAAATGTCTTGTGCTTTAGCAGCTCTAAGGTTAGTAGTATAAAATTCTCCATTCTTTTCCATTACTTCTGCATGCGAAACCACAATTCTATCTCCTGCTTTCCCTTTTACTTTCAAAGTTACCCAGCCCACCAGGTTCTGCCCAAAATCGATTACTTGTTCCCCTTTGGGTGTTTTAAATATTTTTACGGGTTTAAATATTTCTTGCTTTTTAACCATTTCATTATAGGTGGCTATTAAAATATTTTTTGAATAATTATTGATTTTTACGCCAGTCCAATCAGTATCTTTATAACCTACCAGTGCAAATCCTTGTTTATCTTCTCTGGCATCTATGGTTTCACCGTTATATATTTCTGAATTTCGGATAGCGCCGGTTGAAGACTTCCAACTTTCATCAGTGATAATTCTATCAGTTGACCCATCCGTATACGTAATTTCTATTTGCAATAACAAGGCGATATCTTTTCCGTAAAAATTACTTTGCCCCGAAAACCCAATAAAACCACGGTACCAGCCATTTCCCAAAGTTACACCAATTGCATTTGCACCTTTGGTCAGCATTTTTGTAACATCGTATACCTGGTATTGTAAACGTTTTTGGTAGGCAGTCCATCCCGGCGTTAAGTAGGCATCACTAATTCTTTGACCGTTAATTTGTGCTTCATACAATCCATGTGCAGTAATGTAAGCAGTAGCAGCTGCGATTGTTTTATTGGCAATAAATTCTTTTCTAAATAAAGGACTTGGCCGCAAAACACTATCTTCTATATAACCCGGTTCAATCCATTTGGCTTTCCAATCGCTGAGTTGTAAAAAAGACATTTGAAAAGAGGCTGTATCACTGGTGAAATTTCTTCCTTTGTTGTCCCATACTTGAACTAACCATTTGTATTTTTTATTGCTTTGCAGTGGACTGCCTCTGTAAGAAATAAAAACAGATTGCGCAGAATTTATTTTTCCTGATTGCCAAACTGAGACAGGTTTTTTACCTTCTTCAAATACCTGAACTGCATATGCTGACTGAGTAAGGTTTCGCTGATCATTATTTAATTGCCAACTAAAACGGGGAAGCTTTGCATCTAAACCAATGGGATTGAAAAGATTCTCGGTTAATAAATTTTTTACTCCCGATTCTGCGGAACAGAGGTTTACAGAAAACTGAACTACGATTAAAAGACCTACTAATTTTTTCATAGTAAAAGGTTACATTATCAGATTAATAAATAGTACCCTGCGTTAACTCCCCTTCTCCTGTTCTCTGCGGTTGGAATAATTGAACCGCAGAGAACAAGAGCGGCAGCGATTTCGCTGAGTTTTTTTTTAATGAATTACAATTTGAAAACTAAACTATTATTACAAACTATCATCCTGCTCCATCCTGTTTTTATTGAATTCTAAATTTGACAGATTCTGTAATTCCTTTCCATTGATCGGTTCTAAAGGGACCTGCAGGAAAGCCTTCTTTGTTGAATAGATTCGCTTGTGGTATATCATCTGCCCAGGCATAACGTACTGCTAGGGGTTGTAAAACGGTACCGGCTGATATCACAACCAAATTCCCTTTAATTATTCCGGTAGCCGGATAAAATTTTTGATCAATACCGGCTATTTCAAATCCTTTCAAGGTTCCACTTTTGCAATACAATTCCGAACCAATGCTGCTGAATGAAATCAAGGCTTTATTTCCTTCCATTTTAACTGAACGAAAAATGGGACCACTATATACCAAATTGGTTTTACCATAAGCATTTTGCATGGCAACAGCTGCCAATCGTTTACCCACATCCTGTTTGTTCTTTGGATGAATATCTTTTGATTCACCAATATCTGTGGTAACAGCCATTCCGGTATTGGGTAGAGATAAAGTCAATGTTTGCGCTTCTCTTAATTCTGCCCATTTACTACCCCTTTCGCTATTACCATTTGCAGAATTAAAACTAGCCAATTGTACAAAGTAAAAAGGAAAATTACCTTGTCCCCAACGCTTACGCCAGTCGTTTATCATTAATGGAAATGCTTTCCGATATTGATAGGCTCTGTCTGCATTACTTTCCCCTTGGTACCAGATGGCTCCTTTTATTCCGAATGGAATTAATGGATTAATCATCGCATTAAATAATAGTGTAGGATAACTGTTAGGGCCAACAGTCGTATTATTCACTAGCGAAGCAACTTGAAAATTCCAATTACCTGCCAATGAATGTTTTTTATTATTGATAGATAAATATAATTCATTGGCATCACTATATAAGCCTCCTCCGCCACCGGTATCATCAACTCTAACAGCGAGTACATTTTTCCCGGCTTTTAAAATTCCGGCTGCAATATGATAGCTCCGATTAATATTATAACCATTGCTGCTACCTATTTTAACACCATTTAAATAAGTCTCATCATTGTCGTCAATCATACCCAAAGAAATGTCGGCAGACTTTCCGGCATCCGCTTCTGAAATTGTAATTGTTTTACGAAACCAAACCACCCCATCTATGTTGGGTAAAGATTGTCCTTCCCAAAGTCCGGGCACTTTCATTTGAGGCCATTTGTTATCATTGAAATTAATTGTACTCCAAGTAGTTATTACATCAGCTGATGCCAAACCTCCTTGCAATTTATTTATCGTAACCATCATTTTTTGCTTTTGAATATTGGATAGAGAATCCAAATTCAGTACAGGAATTTTTCCAATCATTTCTTTAAATTCCTCACTATTTTCAAAAGCTTCTCTACTGGTCCAGGTTTCAACATGGGTTCCACCCCAACTGGTGTTGATGAGGCCAATAGGAATTTTTAATTT
>JAYTSC010000494.1:0-1882 GCA_043745885.1 Bacteroidota bacterium
AAAATAAAGCAAATTGAAATGAGAGCCGTTTGCATTTACCTTTGCGCCCTTAAATACTTGTTAAGAGATGCTGATAGGATTCCAGAATGTAACTTTTGAGTTTGGTGCCAGAGTAATTGTAGCCGATGCCACCTGGCATATTCAACCCGGAGACAGGATTGGCCTGATAGGCTATAATGGTACCGGAAAATCTACTTTATTGAAGGTATTGGTTGGTGAGTATAGCCCTTCAAAAGGAACTGTTGAAAAGAGCAAGGAAACTACCATTGGATACCTGCATCAGGATCTTTTAAGCTTTGATACTAATGAGAACATAACTGAAGTGGCTTTAAGTGCATTTGAACGAATTCGTGAATTAGAAAAAGAAATTGAAGAATTAGGTCAGGCATTGGAGAAAGACTCAGAAAATGAAGACTTACTCATCAAATATACAGATAGCCTTCATGAACTGGATGTTTTAGGTGGTTATAATATTCACCATAAGGCTGAAGAAGTATTACATGGTTTGGGGTTCAGTAATGAAGACCTGATTAGGCCTTACAAAGAATTTAGTGGGGGTTGGAGAATGAGGGTATTATTAGCTAAAATGATTCTACAACAGCCAGATGTTCTGTTAATGGATGAACCTACCAACCACTTGGATCTTCCATCGATTGAATGGCTGGAGAAATACCTGTTACATTATAAAGGAAGTGTGGTTATTGTGAGTCACGATAAATTTTTCTTGAACAGGATGGTGAACAAAATAGTAGAGCTCTATCAACAGCAGTTGCATATTTATACCGGTGATTATGCATTTTATGAACAAGAAAAGATGATCAGGATCGACATGCAACAAAAAGCTTTCGAAAACCAGCAGGATTATATTCGGCAACAGGAAAGGTTTATTGAACGGTTTAAAGCCAAAGCCAGTAAAGCCGCACAGGCCCAAAGTGTTCAGAAAAGATTGGATAAAATAGATAAGATTGAAGATGTAAAATTAGAAAGACCCGATTTGAGAATCAATTTTCAACTAGATAAAATACCGGGGAAAGTATTGGTTGAGTTGAAAGAGGTAAGTAAAAGTTTTGGCAAACTAAGGGTTATTGAAGATGCAGTTGCAGAAATAGAACGTGACGATAAAATTGCACTCATTGGTGCCAATGGAAAAGGAAAATCCACAGTTCTACGTATGTTAGCCGGAACAGAAAGTTTTACAGGAGAAAGGGTTTGGGGTCATAATGTGGAAGAGAGCTTTTATGCCCAGCACCAATTGGAAGCCCTTACAATGAATAACAATATCCTAGAGGAATTACAAGGATGTGGCAGTAAAAAAACAGATGTAGAACTCAGAAGTTTATTAGGCGCTTTTTTATTCAGCGGTGATGAAGTTGATAAAAAAATTAAAGTCTTAAGTGGTGGAGAAAAAGCAAGAGTCGCCTTAGCTAAAACCATTGTTAGTAAAGCCAATTTCTTGATTTTGGATGAGCCTACTAACCACTTAGATATGCACTCTGTAGAATTATTAGCAGAAGCATTAAATAAATACGAAGGGAGTTATGTATTGGTTAGTCACGATCGATATTTCATTTCCAAAACTGCGAATAAAATTTGGGAAATCGTTGATCATAAAATAAAAGAATTTAAAGGCAGTTATCAGGAATGGGTTGACTGGAATGAGCGGATGGCAAAAATCGCAGCTGAAAAATTAAAGCTAGGTATTCCTAATCTCAAGACAATTGAAAAATCAAATACGAAACAGGGAAATCAAGTAAAGACTGAAGAAAAACCCTTAACAAAAGCAGCACAACCTTTACAAACTATCATTAACAAAGAACTACAAAAGGAACAACGAAAATTGGCCAATATTGAGCCTATTTTAACAAAAGCCAAAGAAGAAGAG
>JAYTSC010000495.1:0-3499 GCA_043745885.1 Bacteroidota bacterium
TAATAAAAATCTTCCATCAAATATTTTCCGGATGGCATTAGGTTTAGCAATAATGGTATTTTACTGCCAATAGTATCAAAATCTTCCAGGTTCAATTCCACGCCTATTCTTCCGGCAATTGCAATTAGATGTATAATAAAATTAGAAGAGCCTCCTACTGCAGCATTAACCTTTATTGCATTTTCGAATGCTTCTCTGGTTAAAATTTTATCAATAGTTAAATTTTCCCTTACCATCTCAACAATTCTTCTTCCACTTAATTGAGCCATCACTTTTTTTCTTGAATCCGCAGCGGGAATTGCTGCTGCTCCAGACAATGTTAATCCGAGTGATTCCACCATACATGCCATAGTACTTGCTGTTCCCATTGTCATACAATGTCCTATACTTCTGCTCATGCAACTTTCCGCAAATTCACAATCTTCCTGCGTCATTTTTCCCGTCTTCATATCTTCATCAAACTTCCAAACATGGGTACCAGAGCCAATAGTCTGGCCTTTGTATCTTCCATTAAGCATGGCACCACCCGGCACGACAATGGTAGGTAATCCAACACTGGCAGCTCCCATTACAGTTGAGGGAGTTGTTTTATCACAACCGGTTAATAAGACTACACCATCAATAGGATTACCCCTGATAGATTCTTCAGTATCCATACTAGCCAGGTTACGAAATAGCATGGCTGTTGGTTTAAGCAAGGTTTCGCCTAAACTCATAATGGGAAATTCAACCGGGAAACCACCTGCTTCTAATACTCCCCGTTTAACCATTTCGGCATGATCTCGAAAATGTGCATTGCAAGGTGTTAGTTCACTAAAAGTATTGCAAATGCCTATTACCGGTCTCCCATCAAACATATCATAGGGCATGCCCTGGTTTTTCATCCAACTTCTGTAAATAATGCCATCTTTATCTTTTCTTCCGAACCAATCCTGGCTTCTTAGTTTCTGCTTCATAAGTGCTAAGTTAAACGAAATTGAAATGTATTGTGTAAAACACACACATTTATGATTGTTTCAAAAAGACCTTTCGTAAAGACAAAGATCTTTATGAAAAAATGTTGAATTAATTTTTTAGGGCTTATCCCACCAAATTCTTGTGCTCAATTTATCCGCTCCTTGCAAGGCAATTGCTGCATTTAAATTAGTAGCATTAACAGATACTTCAGAGGTTGGATAGGTAATCCTTCTAATAAAAGTACCATTTGGAACATCTGGGTTAGCAGGTTGTCCATACGGATTTGGTGTTAAATTAGGGAAACCACTTCTTCTAAAATTTGCGAATAGCTCCGGTCCATTTAGAAATGAAGAAATCCAATATTGTGAATTGATTTGATCTAACTCAGTGCCTGCATTTAATGGGTTGGCAGATACATAAGTATCCCTTGCAAGGGTGGAAATTGTGCAAGCTGCATCATATACTGCCATTTGATCCATGTGTGCTTTAATTCCGTCAGAGAAATATTGGGCTGCGGTTCCGGTTGTAATCCATCCCCTAAATGCTGCCTCTGCCAATAATAGTTGTGATTGCGAAGCAGTAACAATAAATAATGGGGCGGTAACTTTTAAAATTCTTCTTCTATCTGCCTGACTATAATCATAAAAGCTGGCAAGACCATCAGCTGTTGCCTGTGGTACAATAGTTCCATTGTCTTTACCCATCGGCATTCCAATTTGAATGGGTGCCGTTGTATTTCCTGATGTTACTGTTTGACCATTTCCAGAAGTTGCCCCAATATACCTAATTGCAATGGCTGATAACCTTGGATCATTAGTACTTTTTAGTCTATCAATAAAGGGTTTGGTTAAATAAAAGTTGGCAGCTTCACTCCCGTTTAAAGTTCCTCCTAATGGATGACCATAATTGGCATCATGGCGGATATAGGCATTGTCTGTATTGTCTGTAATTACACCCGCTGCAAATGCGGCCTGAACAGTAGATTTTGCTTTTGCTGCATCAACTTTGCTAAGTCGCATACCGGCTCGTAATAATAATGAGTTGGCAAATTTTTTCCATTTTACAATATTGCCACTATACAATACATCGGCAGATTCAATTAATCCAGTGGCATTTAACGCAGCAGAAGCATCCGATAATTCTTGAATTATTTTTGGATAAATAGTAGACTGCGCATCATATTTAGGGAAGAATAATTGGTCTGTATACCCAGCGTTGCCTTCTGAATAAGGGATATCGCCATATTCATCAGTGAGAACCATAAATGCAAATGCTTGGAATATTCGACCCATATTATATAAATTAGACCTGCTGGGAATATCTTTCGCTTTTAGTATTGCATCTTTTGTATTCTTTATAACACCTGTATAATAAGAACCCCAAAGACCTTGATCGCCACGGTAATCTGCATTGAAATTACCACCTGCCAAAACACCACCATTTGGTGTAACTATTTGCTGAACAATCGCAATATCAAAAAATAATGTTTTTCCAGAAAAGGAAGAATTAAGTACGGCAGTATTCAACATTAAAACCGGATCAAGTGTAATAGGACTTGTTCTATTTTGATTTAAATCTGACAGTCCTTTCTCACAGGAAGAAACTGAAAAAAAGAAAATGGCTGCAATGCTATATATTAATATTTTTTTCATGATTGGATGTATTAGAATTTAATATTTAAGTTTAAACCAAATCCTCTGGTTGTAGGAATTCCTGCAGATTCAAGCCCAGCCTGATTATCCGATCCGAATCCGAAAGATTCAGGATCTATATTATCCACCCATTTTTTTATCACTAACACATTATTGGCAATCAAGTCGAATTTAATACCTCTGATTGGCCATTTAGCAGGGATGAATTTAGTGAAATCATAACCTAAACTAATTTGACGCAGCTTCCAATAACCACCATCAAATACAACCGACTCAATTATTTGCTGTGTTCTCAAGTGCTCCCAGTAAGTTTGAACCGGTGTGGCAACCGTATTGGGTGCACCACTTTGATTAACTCCTTGACCAATTACACCACCTTCCCTACCTACCAATGTATTCATATGTAAGCCATGTCGTGTTGCATTGAAGTTTGTACCGGATAACATTTTATTTCCTAATTTATAATCAATAAATATAGAAAGGCTTAAGCCTTTGTAAATAAAAGTATTTAAAAAACCTCCGGTCCATTTCGGTAGTGCACTACCAAACAAAACAAGGTCTGAGGTTCTTAAAGGAACCCCATTAGATTGAAATATTCTTTGGTTGCCATTTTTGGGATCTGTAGCATAACCAAATCCGGCTATTTGTCCAATTTCTTCTCCAACAACATACCTTAATTCACCATTGAATACATGATTACCTACTGTTATTCTCTCACCGGGTGTGCTGGTGATAATACTAAGTACTTTGGTTTTATTATAGGCGGTATTAGCAGTAAATTCCCAAGAGAAATTTTTCTTTTTTATAGGTGCTAATGTTAATAAAGCCTCAAAACCTTCGTTGCTACTTTGTCCACTATTTATCCGAGTGTTAGTAAAGCCGGACGCATC
>JAYTSC010000496.1:0-1660 GCA_043745885.1 Bacteroidota bacterium
CAATTCAAATACAGAACCAACCGAATATCCATTGATAAAAACCGGATTAGAAACCATAATACCTTTCGTGTTGGTATATTTTGCATAGATATAGTTACCTGTTTTTAATAAGGTCTTTCCTTTCAAAAAATTAAAGCCCAGTATCATAAACGTTATGGCAATGGCAGTTAAAGCACCCACCTTTGTTTCATTCGATATTGTCATAGGTTACAAATCTAAGGATTCTTATTTACGTTGACTGATTCATGCTTTCTAAACAAATAAATGGGTCCACTTTTTTTTTAAAATGGTTATTATTTACCGGAATTAATGATTTGTTTTTCGAGTGAAAATTTATACCTTTTTAAGGCTTTTACCAACACTTCACAGATTTCTTGTTGGCCCTCCTGGCTATTCAAATAATCCTCTTCATCGGGATTAGAAATAAAGCCGGTTTCTACTAAAACAGCAGGCATGGCTACCGCCTGTAGAACCCAAATCCCCTTTTGCCTTTGTTTAGCTTCGCGGCTTATCCTCCCAACTTTCTGAAATTCCTCCTCAATCGTCAATGCCAAATTGGTACTTCTGGAAAAATAATTTTGAGTTTTCATATTGATAATCATCATTTTAGCAGGATCTGTTGGATTAAAATCCTTCAATTCTTTTGCTGATACACTATCAAGATACAGGTACTCATTGGCACCTATTGCCGCTTTTGCATCACTGCTTTTATTCACCCCATAAATAAAAGTTTCTGTACCCATCGCCGGATTGGGAGTTGTCCAGTAACGATAGTCTTTAACCGTTTTGGTATAAGCTTTTTTCTTACTGCCTTTGCCTTTATAAGCTTTTTCTTTATGTGAGCCCAGGTATTCGCTGTGTTTGATAGGGCCACCCCCCTCATTTACATGAATACATACAAATAAATCGCCTTTTTCTAGGTTTGCGATTTTGGCTTTTACTGTTACGGGATTAAAAACATCAGTTGTGCGTGTTAAATAGGTGGTTACATCCGACATTTCATATCTCAATAAAGAATCTAACTTTAAGGAAATAGACAAGGCAATGTCTTTTTCATGAGAATACACACCTGAAGCACCAAAATCGGCTCCGCCATGTCCCGGATCAATAATAATTTTTCGTAAAGCCTGTTTCCCTTGTGGCTTATCTTGTGCATTGATCAATAAACCATTCAGAAAAAAGCCAAAGCTTAACAAAATAAAAGCAGCATATTTTCTCATCTTCCTATCATTTCGTTAAAGGATTTTATCAAAATAGCAATTACCCTCTTTTGACCTTATTTTTGCCTACTGAACATGAGCAAATTCTACAAATTTAATACAAAAACAGTCTTTTATTCGGCTGTTATCATCTATTTGCTCACATTAACATTTCATGTGCAGGCATACAATCCTGTTTTTAGGCTTTCCTACACAAAGCTATCTAGGATAGATACTACACCCCAAAAGTCCAAAAAGGACAGTTTGCAACCCAAAAGAAGTTATGGAGCCGTTTCTGATACTTCAAAAAATAAAGATTCGTTGATTAGGGTAGATACCATTCGCATGTCTAAAGACTCTGTGGATGCCATCATTAAGTACCATGCAGAAGATTCCGGTGTACTCATTATCACCAATAAACAAATGACTTTATATGGGAAAGCAAAAACTGATTATAAAGA
>JAYTSC010000497.1:0-3552 GCA_043745885.1 Bacteroidota bacterium
GGGGTGATCACAAATCCTAGTGTACCGGCTGTATAGCAAGTAAATTTGTACCAATACGGATTAGAAGTTGAAAATGTGCTATTAGTACAACCTTTCGCCAGAACATTTGCGTTATTACAAATGGGAACCGTTTTTTGAACAAATGTAGTGGCGCCACAAACAGGAAATGCTGTAGCAGGGTTTTGTCCCAGTCCGGTACAGATTGGCTGAGACCATCCGTTAAACGCTAACAGATGTAAAACTAAACAGAAAAATAAGTATTTAGCCACCGTAGACATGAATGCAAAAGTATTTTATTCAATTGGTGGTTTGATTAGTTTTTATAAAGGAAATGTTAATACCCTTTTACGGGATCAAATGAAAAAATATGAATAAATGGAAAGCAACTTATTTTCTTTTTATGATTTCTGTTTTCATATTGGCAAATGTTAAAAAAGGGTCTGCACACCATGTGCAATCTTAAACTCATGGCCCAGTAACCATTTTTTTCTCCATTTGCCTCCCGAATAACCTACCAGAGAGCTATCGCTACCAATTACCCGGTGACAAGGCACCATAATAGAGATCTTATTTTTCCCATTTGTGCTGGCTGCTGCCCGAATAATTTTTGGATCTCCAAGTCTTTTAGCCAGATCCATATAGCTAATGGTTTTGCCATAAGGTATCTCCATCAACTCACTCCAAACCCTTACTTGAAACTCGGTGCCTTCTTGGTGTACAGGAATATCAAAATTCCTCCGCTTGCCATGAAAATATTCAATTAGTTGTTCGGTACATTGGTGCATGACCTCGGTAATGCCCGGTTCACCATATGTAAATTGGTCTGAATTGTCTACAAAAGTAATTTCACCAATAAATAGTTCTGTGCCTCCAATTTTAATCATTCCAATTGGACTTTCGTAATAAGTATAGTAAAATTCACTCATTGGTTAGGGGTTCAACTTGTCATGATTTGATAAATATAGTCATGAACTTTTGGAAAGTTTACAAACTTTCCAAAAGTTATCTCAACCAATACGTTGTCCATTGGGTACCTTCTTATCCACTTCTAATATAATTACCTGATTCTGTTCATCATAAACACCCAGAACTAGGCATTCACTAAAGAAATTGGCAATTTGTTTAGGTGGGAAATTAACCACCGCAACCACTTGACACCCTATTAATTCCTCTTTACTGTAATGATGGGTAATCTGAGCCGAAGATTGTTTAATTCCCAGCTGTCCGAAATCAATGGTTAATTGATAAGCAGGCTTTTTTGCTTTTTCAAAATCCTTAACTTCGAGGATGGTTCCACTTCGGATGTCTACTTTTTCAAAGTCTTCCCAGGTAATCATGCAATTATAATTTTATCAAATCTAAATTTTTATTAGTTATGAAACGAAAAGCAACAGCCATTTGGAATGGTTCCGGTAAAGAAGGAAAGGGTAATGTATCAACCCAGAGTACTGTTTTAAATCAAACCCAGTATTCCTTTAGTTCCCGTTTTGAAGAAGGTATTGGTACCAATCCTGAAGAGCTAATGGCGGCTGCCCATGCAGGTTGTTTTACCATGAAACTAAGTTTTGTGTTAGGTGCAGCCGGATTTACACCCGATTCTTTGGAAACCACTTGTGCCATTTCATTGGAGGATGGGATTATCAATAAATCTGAATTGTCGGTTATTGGAAAAGTGCCGGGTATTTCTGCTGAAAAATTTCAGGAATGTGCAGCGGATGCAAAAGCCAATTGTCCAGTTAGCAAAGCATTTTCTATGGAGATAACTTTTGAAGCAAAATTAGCATAAACCTCCTTGTAAGTACTTAAAAGTCATTCACTTTTTACCCAATAACGGGTAAAGAATGAATGACTTTTTCATTATTAATTCCTAGCTTATCCTAATAAGTTTGCGAGCGAAACCAACTCAACTTGCTTGTATTCGTTTGAGGGTCTATCGAAGCATTTGGCTACTTCTTGTAGCAATACCTTAATCAATTTTACATGTGATTGAGGTTTAAAATGAAATGCAGTAGGGGGTAGCGATAATCGCTCAAAATAGTTTTCAACGTCTTTATGAGAAAAAGCTTTACCTGTAGTGGCATCTACATAAAAATGGATCTTATCCTGGGGGTTTCCGATATGTGTTGAAGCATCATAATCTGAATGGTAAAATGCAATGATACATTGTTTGGGAATGTTAATGATTTTTGCATTTATATCAAGCAGGTCACACATTACCTGATATAGAATTCCATTGGTTAAAGCATTCCCTTTTTTGCACTCCAAAACTTTATGTATAAAAAAGTCATCCGGGTGTTCATAGCTAACTTCAACTCCCTTCAGGTTATAATAATTGTACATGATACTTGATAAAACATTAGCCTGTTCAAGTGGTGTTAAAAAGCTATTTAATTCGAGCCAGACATTTCTACGAATTTTTTCGATATCCTGTAAAACAGGGGTTGTGGGTAAGTCGGGGTATTGAAATTTTGAAACCAGCAAAGCACCACATAAGAGGTCATGGTAACCACTATCTCGCCAATCAATCAGGTCATTTTGTAAATCGGTAAAATGCAAGTGATGAATAATCATTTCTATGCGTTCCTGAACATCCTCGCTAAGGGTAGTTTCCCATAGATGCTCCAAATTGGGAATTATATTCTTGCCAAAAGCCACAATTTTCTCTGAAACGGTTGTATAAACCTCCTCATCCGGATCATCAATAAGGGTAAACAATGCGTTAATTTCTTTAGTTTCCTGCATAGTTGCTATTTGAAAAAATGCATTTATTAGGTACTGCCCTTTAGTTATTGCATGATTTCTAACGTAAACTTGATTATTTTTTTGTTAAGAAAGCCCGAGAAGTTATCCCACAGTTGTGGAAATTAGTACAGTTATCTATATAATAATATGACTATATACTCGTTACATCATCCGGCTTTAGGCAAAAAACTGTAATTTAACATGCTTAAAAGCTATTAAATAAGTACCTTTGCACTTGACTAATTAAAGCACTTTATGTCACAATACGTTACTCCAAAATTTCAAACAGTAAACCGTTCATTGCATGCAGAATTAAAGAACCGTGTTCAGAAATATTTTGATGAAAAAGGTATTAAATCTACCGGCACTTCGAAATTGTTCACAAAAGCTTTTATTCTGATAATTGCACTTGTGCTTGTTTACATTCATTTATTGGTATGGACACCTGTTTGGTACCTGGCTTTAGCAGAATGTGTAATGATGGGAGGACTGGTTGCTGCCATCGGATTTAATGTGTTGCATGATGGTAGTCATGGTAGCTTCAGCACCAAAAAAGGGGTTAACTGGTTGGCCGCATCTTCAATAAGCTTATTGGGTGCTAATCATTTTATGTGGAACATGAAACATAATATGATTCACCACAGTTTTACCAATATTGATGGTGTAGATGATGATATTGAAATTGGCGTTTTGATGCGAATGGCACCCACCCAAAAAAGGTACAAATTGCATCAATTTCAACATTTTTATTTTATGTTTTTGTATATGCTATTATATGTATTCTGGATTTTCTTTACAGATTACAAGAAA
>JAYTSC010000498.1:0-2077 GCA_043745885.1 Bacteroidota bacterium
TTACAACACTATTAAAACCTATCTAAGTTATTTATATGAACGGGTGATTAGCTCACCAAAGACCCTACATTACCACCTTCCACCACTTGTAACAGGTTGCCTGGCTTATTCATATCAAAAACAATAATGGGGAGATTGTTTTCCATACAAAGGGTAAAAGCAGTCATATCCATCACTTTCAAGTTCTTAGTGATACAGTCCTGAAAGCTAATTTTGTCGTATTTAGTTGCTTTGGGATCTTTTTCGGGATCGGCAGTATAGATGCCATCCACCCGCGTTCCTTTTAAAATTACATCAGCTTTCATTTCAATAGCCCGTAAAGAACCTGCAGTATCGGTGGTGAAATAGGGATTTCCTGTACCGGCGCCAAAAATAACCACCCTCCCCTTTTCCAGATGTCGTAAGGCTTTTCTACGAATATAAGGTTCGGCCACCTGCTCCATATTGATGGCACTTTGCAGTCTGGTGTATACCCCAATTTTCTCTAGCATTGCCTGCATGGCCATCGCATTAATTACCGTTGCCAGCATTCCCATATAGTCGCCATGTGCTCTTTCGATACCACTATCTGCCTCATTCATGCCTCTGTAAATATTACCCCCACCAATTACAATAGCTACTTGTACACCCATATCTGTTACCAGTTTGATGTCGTGTGCATATTGCTCAATGATTTGTGGGTTGAAGGGGTCACCATTACGTTGGTCACCTAAAAGGGCTTCACCTGATAATTTAAGGAGGATTCTTTTGAATTTTGGGAGCATGGTGAGGATTGTTTTGTGCAAATAACCTGAATTTTTAATCAAGTGCCAAGATAATCAGTCAACATTCAAAAAAGAAATCATTTGTACTCCGATTTGCTATTTCATTTAGTTAGTGTAAACATTCATTTAGAAAAAATTTTAGAATTAGGTAGAACAAGCGCAAACTCTTTATACCACCCTTTTAGGGTTTATTCACATTTTTTTCTATTATTCTATAATAATATTATCCCTTCGGGATTATAAAATCCCATCTAAAGAAATCAAAAGCCTGAAAGGCTGTAATTATTATAATCAAACATAATACAACATTTACAAAACCCTGAAAGGGTGACATAAAAGCTTTGCTAATAAGTGATTTGCGTTTGAACTACCAAATCCTAAAAAAAATGATTATACATCTATCTATCAAGTGAATGAAAACAACAATACCCTTACTAATATTATTGGTTATCTGTTTTGTAACTCTCGCTCTAACGCCCAAAATTATTAATCTTGACCATGCTGCCTATCTGAAAAAAACAGTAGGTATCAAACTCGATTTAATCGCTATAGATGGCAATTATGCATGGGTATTTGATGACCACCAAAAACCGAACCTTTGAAAGTAGATAGTTGAGTTAAAATTAGTAAGGACTATGTTTGGATAAGTTGGCACTACTGAAGAACAGTTTGGTTGCTGAAAAAGCGAATCCGTCACTTAAATCAATTCATCCCTGCTAAGCAAAAAAGAAGCACAATGGGTTCAACCTTACATCCATTTATTTCATCTTCATCATAGCATAATCCGGACTTTCAGGATTTACTATCAATTCCTGCCGCAATGGGTTAATCATTACGTCCATGTCTTCCATTGGTATTGCACCCAGCAAAGGCTCAGCATCTCCCGGAAGTACTAGTGCACTGCAATTACTGATCCTGTTTTGAAACCGAATTTGAATAGGGGCCACCACATCACACCAAACACTTTGGCCATTGGCCAATTGCGCCTTCTTTTTTTCTGTTACAGGTAACTTAAGTATTTCTTGAATATTTTCATTGATTGCCAGCATATACGAACCGGTATCAACCAAAATATTTATATGCAAACTTTTAATCTCGTCTTTATCCATATACCCTCTCCTAGCCATCACGATGTCTTCCCCATTAATTAATTCAATATCTGCATATATCAGACCCATATAAAATATTTTTTCAAAAATACAACACTATTTATGATCCATAAACAAGTATTAACCGCATAAAAAAAGGGAACCCAATGCCGAGTTCCCTTGTAAATATGATCATTTTAATGATTATCCTAATGCTACTCTTCT
>JAYTSC010000499.1:0-3497 GCA_043745885.1 Bacteroidota bacterium
GAAAGCACCAAAGTAAAAGAATTAATAATTTAATGATGCGTTTTTCTTAGATTTATTGATATTTCTTTTTATTCATTCAAAAAGGGTTACAAATTTTGAACTACTAAAATCATTCATCAAGATGAAAATTGGATAAGTAGTTAAAAATCATTAAATCCTTCCCTTTGACTCCAAAAGTTATAGATTGAAACCTTCCACCCTTATACGACAAACCTCAAACTTTTATTCTTTCCTCGATTCGAGTGTAAACCCTACAGTAGTTCCAACATCTACTTTACTCCGTACATGCATGGTTTGACCATGGACCTCAATAATATGTTTGCAGATGGCAAGACCCAACCCGGTTCCACCTACATTTCGACTTCTACCACGGTCTGTTCTGTAAAAACGTTCAAAAATACGAGGTAGGTGTTCTTCAGATATGCCAATCCCATCATCGCTTAATTCAATTAATACATGCTGACCGTCTGTTTTATAAATGCTGGCAACAATACTACCATCCTGTTTTCCATATTTATTGGCATTTTCTAGTAAATTATTGATAACCTGTCTTATCTTTTCTTTATCTGCAAATACTATAATGGGCGAATCGCAACCCTTTTTAATGCTAGATCTGATATTTTTTTCAGCAGTTTTAATCGAAAGGGTTTCATAGGTTTCCCGGATAAGGTCCTGTATTACAAAATATTCTTTATAAAGAGGTTGTTGGCCACTTTCTAGTTTCGAGATTTCGTCTAAATCATCCACCAGATTCACCATTCTGTCTACATTTCTGGCGGCATTTTCCAGAAAACGCTTACGAAGCTCAGGATTATCCATAGCCCCATTTAGTAAAGTATCTACATAACCTTGTATGGCAAAGATGGGTGTCTTAAATTCATGCGCTAGGTTTTGTAAAAATTCTTTACGGTAGGCTTCATTGGTTTTAAGCAATTCTATTTCGGCACTTCGTTGCTCGGCCCATTGCTCCACATCTGCCCTTACTTCATCTATCCCTTTTTGTGGAAGAATATATTTATAATAAGTCTCTTCTCTTTTGGTGGCTTTGGTTTGGTAAATGAATTTATAAATCAACTTAATCTTTCGATAGATAAACGATTCTAATACAAACCGGATAAGTAAATAACTGCCTATAAAAGTTAGCACAAAAGAAACACCTGCAATCAGCCAATTGGGCCTTAAAAACCAAATACCAATAGCTATAGGGATCGATAAAACTAGCGCAGTAAACGCAGAAAGTTGCTGTGGGGAAAGATTTTTTGTAGTAAACATGTGTTTTAGTCCATGGTCAATAGACCATAGTTAAAAGTTAATAATTAATAGCTCAAAACTGATTTAGCTGCAAGTTAGTTTTTACTAGCGACTATTAACCATGTTCGATTCATTCAGATCATTTCTATTCATCAAACTTGTAGCCCACACCCTTAACAGTAGTAATACAATCCACGCCTAGTTTCTGGCGAATTTTGCGGATATGTACATCTATGGTTCTATCACCTACAATCACTTCATTACCCCATATTTGTGAGAGAATTTCATTGCGAAGAAAAACACGACCGGGACGTGAGGCCAATAAGAATAATAATTCAAATTCTTTTTTGGCTAAAACCACTTCCTGTCCGGCAATAGTTACCATGAATTTTACCGGATCAATACTAATATTACCCAATGATAATACAGTACCGGTTTCTTTAGTGCCTATTCTTCTAAAAAGCGCGTTTACACGACTTACCAGCACTTTTGGGCTGATGGGTTTATTAACATAGTCGTCTGCGCCTGTTTCAAGGCCTTTAATTTGAGAAGCTTCATCACTTAATGCAGTTAAAAAGATAATCAAAGTATCTTCGAAAAGAGTTTGTGAGCGAAGTATCTGGCAAACTTCCACACCTGTCTTTTTGGGCATCATGATATCTAAAATGATGAGGTCGGGGCGAAGTAATTTGGCTTTTTCAATGGCTTCATTACCATCTTTGGCTGTATAAATTTCATAACCTTCCTTACTTAGGTTATAACTCACAATTTCAAGGATATCCGGTTCGTCGTCTACAATGAGAACTTTTTTTGTGTTGAATTCCATGTTAACCTAAAATTTACACAAACTTAATTTTAAAGAACCGGAATTAGGCTAATTCCCTTTATTATGTTATTGTTAACTGAAATAACCAAGAAATGTTTTTCTTGACTAAAATGACAGTATTTTTACCCCGGATATGAATAGAAAAAAAATTTACATTACCCTCTTAGCCTCCCTACTAAGCTTCTCAATTATTGCTCAGATTGAATTGGTGGTTCCTCCTTTTCCTCCGGCACGTGAATATCACCACATACAAATCATCAATTCTTTAAGTACCATTTCTCGATTACAAAACAAAAAAGACAGCATTTTCCCGGTAACAGGAAATTACTCACTTGACCAATCCATTAACCGTTCTGTAAACATTAGGGTGAATAATCTTCGTGCAAAAATTGAGATGGACACGACTTTGAATGACAATGCCAAATTCAAGTGGTTGAGAGGTGTAAACGAAATGCTATTGGCCTTTATTTCAGGTTACAAATATAAAATAGTTAGTGCCACTATTTTACCCGGGTTGGTGAATGCATATGATGAAGCCATGAAAATGGAAATTTCAGGAAATTCAATTTTACCCATTATTATCGAAAATGCATCTGAAATAGGCAATATCCTGATAGGTAATTTTGCTTTAAAGAACAATATTGGAATAGATGCAGGGAAAGATGTACTGGTTTTAAAAGTCTGTCAACTGAATCCAAAAGACATTCTGAAAATTCTTACCAAATATCCCGATAACCGATATGCAGACAGCTTGATTGTAAAAGCCGCATTTCAAAACCAGGAAGAACTTTATAATTACGCCTCGGTACCTAATGCATTGGGTAAACGTATTCAAACTGTAAATCATCCTTTAGTAAGAATTATTGGGCAACTGGCAGTTTCCAAAACCGGAAGGATGTATTTCCCCTTTCTGGATAATTTATACCGGAATAAACTAAGTATTGATTCAATTACCCCATATATATTGAATGATTCATCAACCGGCTATTATCGTTTATTGGTAAAAACACGTATCGACTATGCAGAACGCATGCAACATGGAGATACCCCAATGGCCGTAAAGGCTTTGACGAGTAGATTAAAATTTAAAGCCATTGAATTGTATATCAACGAAATAAATGCCCTCCATGATCAACCTAATGAAAAGATAAGGTTTAAAAAACTGGAAGAGTTGAGTCCCGAAGAATTGTATTACTTAGCAGTTTTGAGCGAGGAAGAGATATATACATCCAGTTTCGTGAATGGGGTGTATCCAAGAATTTTTCAAAAAATGGACATTCCCAGATCTGATTCTTTGTTGATGCGATTACACCACGACTATTATAAGAAATTTATTAAAATATGTGCAGCCTATAATACCCTGGATAATTTTTTAGCCAGAATGGAAAATAAGGAAGTTGAGAAACTAATGAGAAACTTT
>JAYTSC010000500.1:0-2495 GCA_043745885.1 Bacteroidota bacterium
CAGTTGAACGACTGATAGCGGTATTTGCCCTCCCCAATTCGGCATATAATAGTGTCCATAGGCTACCAAAATCACCTAGTGAAGGATTTAAACCCACATCATATTGATGCAATGATCCTTGATTGGCAGGAAGGGTGGAAAATTTTGGATCACCATATCCCCCCGGAAAAAATATATCAGTACCATTCAATACTAAAGTACGTGCCTGGTGTATATTCCGTAGCAAAGGATAACAAGACCTAACCAGATCTTCAAATCCTGCCTGCGTTTTGTAATACACATCAGTGGTTAAAGTTGAAACAGGTGTTTCTGTTAAAAAGTCTTTATTACAGCCTGAAACAAATATGCCAATAAAAGCAATGGTTACGGCGGCAGATCGTATATTAAAGTTTGATTTCATAATGTTCATTATTTATAAAAATTTAGAAACTAATATTTACTCCAAATGTTACCAATACAGAAGGCACATCATCCTGGTATATGGCAGAATTAAATTCCGGGTCAAATCCTGTGTACTTGGTAAAAATAAAAGGATTCGTTAACTGGCCATAAAAACGTGCATTGGATATTTTCCAGTTATCCCTAATTTTTTTAGATAGTGTATATCCAAAAGTTATATCTGATACTCTTAAGAAACTGGCATCCTGGTAATTGATAGCACCTCTATAGGGATTGGCCGCCCATGGTGAAAAATAAGTATTAGAAGGATTGGCTTTTGTCCAATAGTTTAATTCTGATAATGAATTGTAGCGGCTGCCGTTATCGCCAAAAGTTCCCGACAAAGTAGAATTGCTGTATTGTACGCCATTACGATAGTATAAGAAAAAAGATAAATCAAAGTTTTTATAATTAAACCGGTTCGTAATACCCAATAACCAATTGGGCATCTGCGTACCCAGGTATCTCCTATCGTCAATACTATTGGTTGTAGAAATCTGGTTATCATTATTTTGATCCACTACTCTTACAGAACCGGGAACCTGTTTGTAAACTTTTGCCAAAGTAGAATCTGCTGTTTGCCAGATACCAGCAAACTGGTAATCAAAGTTAGCACGGATAGGATAGCCAACAAACAGCTTATTTCCTTTGTCTTCTGTTTGTCCATCACCATACAATTCCAGCAATTTATTTTTATTGATAGTGAGCGCAAAAGTGCTGTTCCATTTAAAATTATTGTTTGTTATGTTAATTGTGTTCAACGTAAGTTCTACACCCTTGTTTTCAATTTTACCTACATTGGCTGTAACCTGGTTAAATCCGGATAAGGTAGGAATTTTTTGGTTAAGGATGAGGTCAACTGTATTTCTGTTATATACTTCCAGTGAAGCAGAAATTCTGCTTTTTAGAATACTAAAATCAACTCCAATATTCAGTTCTTTACTTCTTTCCCATCTCAGATCTTTATTGGCCAGATTTAAAGGCGCAAAGCCATTGGCAGCTACTCCATCGAAATCATAACCTGTGTTTAATAAACTTGCCTGGGTACTATAAGGATTTACAGTAGAGTTACCCACTTCTCCATAACTAACCCTCAGCTTAAGGTTAGAAAATATATTTAGCTTTTCAATAAATTTCTCATCCCCCAATCGCCAGGCAACCGCTACAGATGGAAAAAAAGCCCATTTATTTCCTTCAGCTAATTGTGAGGCACCATCTGAGCGGCCTGTTACAGTTAAGAAATATTTATCATTGAAGGTATAATTCAGCCTACCCATATAAGATGATAAACTCCTTTCACTTAGTGAACTTCCCTGTGCAGTGATCGTTCCGGTATTTAGTGCATACCAATAAGAATCATAAGGCAGGTCTTTAACGGCAATAGTCGTTAATTCATCTCTTTGATAATAGGCACTCTGCAATCCGGTTACTTCAAACTTGTGTTTGCCAAAATCTTTTTTATAAGTAAGAATATTATCAAGCGTATAACTAGCTGTTTTTCTAGTATCTAATTGCGTTCTGGGTTTTGAACCTATCTGTGCTTTTGACCACTGACCTCTCCAATCTCCAGTCTGCCCTGTATTATATAAACCCGAAAGTGAAGATCTAAAAGTTAATCCTTTCACAAGTGCAACATCTACATATGCATTAGAAATTGCAGACAAGATTGTATTTTGAAGTTTGGAAGTACCCGGGTCAATATCATTCAAAGGATTGGGTACTTGTTTGTCGTTGATACCCATCCAATAGGCATAGCCATTGATGTTAAAATCTGCGTTTTGGGTTGGGTTAGTAAGGTCGCTAAAATAAACAGTACCGGTTGGTCTGGCTCGAAAAGCACCACGCAAAGATTCCTGAGAACCCCAATTTTGGTCACTATAGTTTATATAGGAAGTAAAGCCAATTTTTACTCGCTCCCCAACTTTACTTTCTAACCCTGCATTCATATTATACCGCTTAAAGCCGGTGTACAATACATTTCCCTGCTCATTTAAATAACCTACAGAAAAACGATAAGTTGTTTTATCACTTCCACCGGCAACACTTAAGTTATGACT
>JAYTSC010000501.1:0-2526 GCA_043745885.1 Bacteroidota bacterium
TAAGGTGAAGACTACATAATACTTTTTCAAGATTTTTATTTTTTAAAATGATAAAATGTAAAGAGTTAATTTCTTATTATAATTCAAAGTCTACAAACCCCAAACCACAAACCACAAACCTCAGATTCCGTGAAGTTATTAATCAATTCCTAAGATACGTTTATTTAAATCTTCATTCGATCCGGTTCCTGCAAAATCATCAAAAGCTTTTTCAGTTACTTTAATAATATGTTGTTTAATAAATGGGGCACCCTCTGCTGCGCCTATTGCTGCATCTTTAATGGCACATTCCCATTCCAGTACTGCCCAGCCTTGGTAATTATAGGCAGCCAGTTTGCTAAAGATTGATTTAAAATCCACCTGCCCATCTCCTAATGAGCGAAAACGACCTGCTCTATTTACCCAATTCTGGTAACCACTATATACCCCCTGTTTGCCGGTTGGATTAAACTCGGCATCTTTTACATGGAACATTTTAATCCGTTCATGGTAATGATCAATATAACTGAGGTAATCCAAACACTGTAGCACAAAATGAGAGGGATCATACAATAAACAAGCACGAGAATGGTTGTTTACTTTTTCTAAAAACATTTCGTAGGTAACCCCATCATGCAGGTCTTCACCCGGATGAATTTCGTAACAGAGATCCACACCTTGGTCTTCAAATGCGTTTAATATGGGCAGCCATCGTTTACCCAGTTCCGTAAATCCGGTTTCAACCAGTCCGGCAGGACGTTGCGGCCAGGGATAGATGGTATGCCATAAAAGCGCACCACTAAAAGTTGCACATGCATCTAAACCCAGGTTACGAGAAGCTTTTGCTGCATAGGTAAGTTGTTGAACAGCCCATTCAGTTCTGGCTTTTGGGTTATTGCGTAGATTTTCAGGGGCAAATCCGTCAAATAACGCATCATAAGCAGGATTTACGGCAACCAATTGACCTTGTAAGTGAGTAGACAATTCGGTTATTTCTAGGCCTGCTGCGTTTACAATTCCTTTTATTTCATCGGCATAGGCTTTGCTTTCAGCTGCTTTTTGTAAATCTATACAACGACTATCCCAGGCAGGTAACTGAACACCTGTAAATCCTAAAGATGCTGCCCATTTACAAATAGTTTCGAGAGAATTGTAGGGGGCACTGTCGCCCATAAACTGTGCAAGAAAAATGCCCGGGCCTTTGATGGTGGTCATTGCGATAATTATTTTAGAGATTAGTTTTTATATGTTTAGGGATTTAGAAATTGTTGTAAAGCCTGAATCAGAAAACTTGAGGTTGATTGATTTTATAATATTAAAATTCATGTTTTTCAATTGATCTTTCAAAATTTAAACAACATATTGTGTCCACTTCAAATCCGATTGAGACGAGGCTACTACATTATCTATAAATGCCATCCCTCGTATGCCATCTTCAAAAGAAGGGAAATCGAGGATTTCTTTGGTTGGGGTTGTGCCATCAATTCTGGCAGAAAGTGTTAAAGCAAAATTTCGGTAAATATTTCCAAATGCTTCCAGATAACCTTCGGGGTGTCCGCCGGGAGTTCTGCAATTATGAGTGGCAAATGCAGATAATCGATCTCCATAATTACCCCCTGCCCGTAAAATCTGTGTGGGCTGATCAAGCCATTTTACCAGTAAGGTATTGGGTTCATGTTGTGCCCATTCTATTCCTCCTTTTTCGCCATATATCCGAATTTTCAGTGCATTTTCTTCACCGGCTGCTACCTGTGATGCCATAAGTACTCCGGAGGCACCATTATCGAATTTCAATAATACGTTCCCATCATCATCTAAGGCGCGGCCATCCACCATGATATTTAAATCGGCACAAATTCGGGTAATTTTAGATCCGGTAATATATTCAGATAAATGAGCAGCATGGGTGCCAATATCTCCCATGCATCCACTTTTTCCCGATTTCTTTGGATCCGTTCTCCAAGCCGCCTGGGCATTGCCTTCCCGTTCACTTAATTTACTTAACCAACCCTGGGGATATTCAACCCAAACTTTTCGAATCTTTCCTAGAACGCCGGCTTCTACCATGGCTTTAGCCTGTTTAACCATTGGGTAACCTGAATAGGTATGGGTAAGGCAAAGAATTAATCCGGTTTCTTCTACTTTCTTTTTTAATTGTTTAGCCTCATCAAGTGTAAAAGTCATGGGCTTTTCAATTACTACATGAAAACCATGATCCAAAGCCATCATAGCGGGAGCAAAATGGGCGAAGTTGGGCGTTACAATGGTTACAAAATCCATCCGTTGATCTGCAGGAAGTTGGCTTTCCTTACTAATCATTTCATCAAAAGTGAGATAAGTACGGTCTTCTGGAAGAAAAAGCATTTTTCCGGAATCTTTGGCGATTTCGGGATTAATACTCAATGCACCACATACGATTTCTATCAAGCCGTCCATATTAGCGGCTAGGCGGTGGATGGCACCAATAAAAGCGTCTTTTCCGCCCCCTACCATTCCCATTCTAAGTTTACGATTCATGTTTTGATACTTTTTTATGAATTGAGGATA
>JAYTSC010000502.1:0-2502 GCA_043745885.1 Bacteroidota bacterium
CAAGATCTTCGCAAAATTTGGGGGTTTAGAAAAGAAGATGCAGATAGACTGATACCCTTTGTTCGCATTTCAAAATCAGATACAATTTTTTCAACTCAAAAAACAAATCAGGAGAAATGGAAACAGGGAGCAGAAGTAAGACCAAATACTAAAGCCAGCGTGGTAACATTCATTGATATCAATTCCGCTTTATTAGAAGATTGGAAGACTTTACCCGGGATTAGTGAGGTTTTGGCAGGTAGGATCATCAAATTTCGGGATCGAATAGGGGGATTTAGCGGAATTGAACAAGTACAAAAAACATATGGTATTAGTGATTCCGTTTTTAGGTTAATCACTCCTTATCTCAGGGTAAATACAAAAACAATTAGCCGATTAAATATAAATACAGCCAATGCCTATGATCTACGAGTTCGGACAAATTTACCGGATGTTGTAGCTAAAGCCATTATCGTGTACCGGCAGCAAAATGGGCCATTTAAAAAAGTAGATGAACTAAAAAAGATAGTGATTTTATCAGATTCTTTATTCCAAATACTAATTCTTCATGTTTCGCTTGAATAAAAGGTCTAACTTAAAATCTATTTGGCTGTTTAAATAATTCCCCTACTTTTGCGTCGAAAACTAACAAACGATTGTTTGTTTCCAGGAGGTTGCCAGATAACGATTGCTTGTTGTATGGCGGCCTCCGTCTATTTAAATGAACTGATATGAATTTTCAAATCGATGAAATAACACAGCAGGTTGCCCAAACTGCCCGTGATTTTGCCCTGCAATACATTAAACCAAATGTTATGAATTGGGATGAAGCCCAGGAATTTCCTCTTCCTCTTTTTAAAGAAATGGGGAAACTTGGGATGATGGGGGTGCTTGTTCCGGTTGAATACGGTGGTGCCGGTTTAAGCTATTTTGAATACAATGCAATTATACAGGAAATTTCTAAAGTCTGTGGTTCGATAGGTTTAAGTCTGGCTGCCCATAATTCGTTATGCACCAATCATATCTTGACTTTTGGATCTGTAGAACAAAAAATGCGATGGTTACCCAAATTGGCAACAGCGGAATGGCTAGGTGCCTGGGGTTTAACTGAACCGAATACCGGTAGCGATGCGGGTAATATGAAAACTACTGCTGTTAAAAATGAACATGGCTGGATTCTTAACGGAACAAAAAGCTGGATTACTCATGGAAAAACAGGCGATATAGCAGTAGTTATTTGTCGTACAGGTGAACCCAGAACCAGTGGCAACTCTACTACTTTTGTTGTTGAAAGAGGAACACCCGGATTCTCAGCAGGTAAAAAAGAAAATAAGTTGGGCATGCGTGCCAGTGAAACGGTAGAAATGATTTTCGAAAACTGCCAAATTTCGGATGCCAATCGTATTGGAGAAGTGGGAGATGGATTCAGACAGGCCATGAAAATATTAGATGGTGGAAGAATCTCTATAGCAGCTTTGTCCTGTGGTATTGCCAAAGGAGCATACGAAGCCGCATTGCAATATGCCCAAGAACGCTACCAATTTGACCAGCCGATTGCTAATTTTCAGGGCATTAGCTTTAAACTAGCCGATATGGCAACAGAAATTGCAGCTGCTGAACTACTCATTTGGCAGTCCTGTGATTTAAAAAATAAAGGCAAAAAAGTAACCAAACAAAGTGCCATGGCAAAATATTATGCCAGTGAAATTGCGGTTAAAACCGCAAATGAAGCAGTTCAGATTTTTGGGGGATACGGCTATACCAAAGATTTTCCTGTTGAAAAGTACTATCGTGACGCAAAATTGTGTACTATTGGTGAAGGAACTTCTGAGATACAAAAATTGGTTATCTCAAGGGAAGTGCTAAATGCTTAATTTGTTCTCGATTGCCTGCGTATATCAAAAGCCCTCTTAATGAGGGCTTTTATAGTATGCAATTTTAATTTTAATTCTTTAACTTTCTCGATCTTTGTACTAGTCCGTGACCAAAACTAAATTCTTACATACAGCTTTATGGCTGATTTTGCTTATTTCCCTTCCTTTTACGCTGGTAATTGGGGCTGTGGATTTATCTAAGGAAGAGATCAGGATAATTGACTCTCTTACTTCTCTCGCTTTTTCTCAAAAAGGGTTTGATGCTGCTAAAGCATTGGATAACTTATTTATTGCTGAAAATCTTTCTACCAAAGGAAATTACAATAAAGGGATTGCAAATGCCAATCTCAGCATTGCAGGTATTTATCACCAAAATGGATATGATATTAGAGCTTTATCACTTTATCATAAGGCTTTATTATTGTATACTGACTTGAAAGATACATTTCAAATTGCTTTTACTACCCAGCAGATTGCCCAATCGATGTTGGATAACGGTAAAATACCAGAAGCCTTAGCGCTTTTTCAGCAGTCACTTACCGTTTATAGTACATTGAACAAACAACAAGATATTGCCAACATAAAAAATAACATTGGACTGGCTTACCTTCATTTACAAAAAAATTTAGAGGCCCAAAATAGTTTTACT
>JAYTSC010000503.1:0-3836 GCA_043745885.1 Bacteroidota bacterium
AAATGCAGCACATTAAACATATAGGCGCCCATCGAAATCAGCCAGGATCCCCATACAAAAAACTCAAGAAAATTCATCAGTATCAGTCGGGTCTTGATATTCAGCATACGAATCGTTTTTGTTAGATAATAAAGGAAGGAAGATACAGAAAAAAGGAACGCATAACAATTTCGTAGAACCGGAAGAAAATCAATTTTGACTTTTGAATAACTCTTTCTACTGGATTTGTGGGGATACAAATTCGGCTTTACACTGGATTTGTGAGGATATACATTCGGCGTTGTACTGGATTTGTGGGGATATACATTCGGCGTTACAATGGATTTGTGAGGACACAAATCCTGCATAGCACTGGATTTGTGGGGATATACATTCGGCGTTATACAGGATTTGTGAGGATACATATCCGGCGGCATAGCATAAAAAAAGAGCTTTTATTAGAAGCTCTTTTAAAAAGGGTATTCAACAATTACATATGCGATTGAATCTTTTTATCCAATACCGATTTGGGTACCGCACCAATTTGCTTGTCTACAATCTGACCGCCCTTAATAAATAGGATGGCAGGAATGGAAGTAATACCATACTGAACGCTAAGGTTGGGATTATGGTCAACATTTACTTTACCCACATTAACCTTACCATCGTATTCCTTTGATAATTCTTCAATAACCGGCCCAATAGCGCGACAAGGTCCACACCATTCAGCCCAAAAGTCTATTAATGTTAGTTTATCACTGTCCAGAACAGTAGTCTGGAAATTTGCATCTGTAAGTTCTAAAGCCATTTTTTTCGTTTTATTTAATGATTATTTTAATTGTTTCGTTATTGTTATTGAAAGGATAACAAATATAAATCCAAACTTCGGTTTATGCTGATTTGACTTTTCCACCTTTGTTATTAATGACGTTGCAACAGGTTGAACCTGACAAGGGGGCAGAAATTATTTTTTTGTAAAACCATTCAAAAATTGCATAATGAAAATATATATGTATAAATAGGTTAAATTGTGATCTACTAAATATTGTGTTTTAGCCAATTAAAGACACTTGCACTTCAACATCCGGGTTTCCCATTAAAAAATCAGCCATTTCTTCATTCATCTGAAACCCTTTTTCAAATGAATAGAGGCTGACCTTCAAGTTTTCTTTTGGTTCATAAATAGTAAATCGAAGGCCAGATTTCCCTGGATAGTTTCTCACATTTTTATCTACAAAATTCACAAAATCAGGAGTTACTGCTGAAGGGTGTAAATTAATATCAACACTTCGGGTAAGCGTTTGCTTAACCGTTTCCAACAAAGACATGGTATTAATTTTAAAATCAAATTCATTCGGCCGATTGTAACGTGGACGGAAAAAACCGTTTAATAAGATATTTTGTCCCTTTTCGAGGTAATTTTGAAATTTGATGTAGTCCTCACTCCATAAAAGAAATTCTGTTTTCCCAGTAAAGTCTTCAATAACAAAAGACCCAAAATTCTTGCCGGTTTTGGTCACCCTATGCTGCACATCAATCACCAAACCGGCAACACGTAACCCTCGGCTGGAATTGGGCTGAATAGAAAGGGATTCTTTTATTTCATTAAAGTCGTTAATCTTGGTAATTCCATAATATTTTAATTCAAATTTAAAATGATCAAGTGGGTGACCACTCATAAACATGCCGGTAACTTCTTTTTCATGGTTGAGTAACTCTGTTAATGTCCAGGGTTCGCAATTAGGTATTTTCGGCTGTTGTACCTGCATGGCATCGGCTAAATCTCCAAAAAGAGTATTGGTGGTGCCTATTGAAAGATTTTGTTTAGCCTGACCATATCCCACAATTTTTTCTAATCCCGTAGATCTTTCTCCATCTGGAATATGAAAGTATTGGGCACGGTGATAATTGGTAAAACAATCGAAGGCACCGGAATAGGCTAAACTTTCTAAAGACTTTTTATTTACATTTTTCTGAAGTACTCGCTTAATAAAATCAAACATATCTGTATAAGCGCCATGTTTATCTCTTTCAGAAATGATGTTACCAACAGCCGCATCACCTGCACCTTTCAATCCGCCTAAGCCAAAGCGTATCTCTCCTTTTTTATTTACGGCAAAACCTTTCAGTGATTCATTGATATCGGGTCCAAGCACTTTAATTCCCATTCGTTTACATTCTTCCATAAAAAAGGTAATCTTTTCTATTGCTCCTGCATGATTTAATACAGCAGACATATACTCGCCCGGATAATGGGCTTTTAGATAGGCAGTTTGATAAGCCACCAATGCATAACAGGTAGAATGTGATTTATTAAAAGCATACTGGGCAAATGCTTCCCAATCGGTCCATATCTTTTCTAATTTATCTACAGCATGCCCTTTGGTAGTGGCACCTTCAATAAACTGGGCTTTCATTTTATCCAGAATGTGCTTCTGTTTTTTTCCCATTGCTTTACGCAAATAATCTGCATCACCCTTGCTAAATCCACCAATACTTTGACTAAGCAACATGACCTGTTCCTGATATACAGTAATCCCATAAGTTTCTTCCAGGAACTCTTTCATATCTGCTAAATCGTAACTAATGGGCTCACGACCATGTTTACGATCAATAAATTTTGGGATATAAGCAATAGGCCCTGGTCGATACAAGGCATTCATGGCAATTAAATCATCAAATTTATCAGGTTTTAGTTCTCTCAGATATTTTTGCATCCCCACACTTTCAAACTGAAAAGTAGCGTTGGTTTCGCCCTTTTGATACAATTGAAAAGTTTTCTCATCATCCAATGGAATAGTATCCAAATCAATAGATACGCCATGATTTTGTTTTATCAGAAACAGGGCAGTCTTCACTATGGATAAGGTTTTCAAGCCTAAGAAGTCCATTTTAATAACACCTGCGTCTTCAATTACACTTCCTTCGATTTGTGTTAGCCAGAGTTCAGAATCTTTAGAAGTAGCTACCGGTAATAAGTCGGTAAGGTCGCAAGGAGCAATGATAATTCCAGCTGCATGAATTCCGGTATTTCTTACCGAACCCTCTAAGCGTTCTGCTTCTTTTAATACCTGTGATCGGATATCAGATCCCTTATAAATTTCACGAATCCGCTTTACATTTTCAATATCATCTTGTTGATAAGCTTCTTTTTCTTCCAGCGAATTTTGGCCTTCCTTTATAGTCAAGGGTGCATGTAATACTCTTCGCAATTCAGTACCGGGCTTATCAGGAACCAGCTTAGCTAAAAGGTTGCTTTCAGATAGCGGAAGATCTAATACACGGGCAACATCTTTGATACTCATTTTTGCAGCCATGGTACCATAAGTAATGATTTGTGCTACTTGATTTTTGCCGTATTTATCTACTACATAATCAATTACTTTTTGTCTTCCTTCATCATCAAAATCAGTATCTATATCCGGCATACTTTTTCGATCGGTGTTAAGGAATCTTTCGAAAAGCAAATTGTATTTGATGGGATCAATATTAGTGATACCGATACAAAAAGCAACCACACTACCAGCAGCGGATCCGCGACCCGGACCAACAAATACACCCATATCCCTTCCGGCCTTAATAAAATCACTCACGATTAAAAAATAACCGGCAAAGCCCATTGTTCGAATGGTGAACAATTCAAAATCAATTCTTTCCTGAATTTCCGGCGTTAAATCATTATACCGCAGTTTTGCCCCTTCACGAGTAATATGTTGCAAGTATTCCCATTGGTTTAAGTTTGCATCGGTATGTACAATAAATTCTTTGGGAATAGGGAAAGCCGGTAGAAGAATATCTTTTTTTAAGTTCAGTATTTCAATTTTATCTACAACCGCATTCGTATTATCCAGTGATTC
>JAYTSC010000504.1:0-4132 GCA_043745885.1 Bacteroidota bacterium
ATTTTAACCAGCATTTTTTCTGCAGCTAACACCGTTTTGTGCAAGTAAACTTGCCAATACATTTGTCTGCGAGCCACTAAAAATTTTTCAACACTATAAATACCTTTTTCTTCTACCATTAATTGGCCGTCATGTACCACCAGCATTTTTAAAATTCTATCATACCCAATTACGCCCTCGCTTACACCCGAATAAAAACTATCCCGGCTTAGGTAATCCATCCTATCAACGTCTATTTGGCCACTAATCAACTGGTGCAAAAAGGGTTTGTGGTAATTGTCTGTAAATATATCAATAGCCAAAGTGAGCTGTCCACCCAATTCTTCATTTATCAATTGCATAATCTGTAAAGAAAGTTGTTCATGATGAACAGTAGGCACCAATACATTCTCCAGTGCATGAGAAAAAGGTCCATGTCCAATATCATGCAATAGTATGGCTGCTTTAACGGCAAAATCTTCTTCCTCTGTTATTTCTACACCTTTACTTCTCAATTCCAGTACAGCATTACACATTAAATGATAGGCCCCTAAAGAATGATGTAGTCTGGTATGCACCGCACCCGGATACACCAAATGTGCCATTGCCATTTGTTGAATACGACGAAGACGTTGATAATAAGGATGCGCAATAATTGAAAAAATAAGTGAGTGAGTAATGGTAATAAAACCATAAACCGGATCATTAATAATCTTTCTTTTAATATCTGACATGCCTGTTGTTAATTTGTTAAATCGTGCCTTATTCAGAAAAGCAAAGGTACAAATAAGAACTCCGATACACTAGAATGAAATAGATTTACTTTATAAAGCTATCAACACTTTAGCAAAAACTCAGTTATCGCTACAACTTCTACCCCGAATTGTTTATTTTGTTTCTTTCATTGAGTAGGTTATGCCTAAAAGCAATACCGCAAAGTATAAAACTGTTCATTCATGGTTGCACCAATTATTTTATGGGTAGATGATGAAATCGAAAGCCTTCAATCCCAGAAGCTGTTTCTTGAACACAAAGGCTACCAGGTGCAAACTTTTACAAATGGTTTTGATGCGATTGAGTATGTAAAATTACATCCGGTAGATGTAGTATTAATGGATGAAACCATGCCGGGCATTACAGGCTTGGAAACTTTGGCTCGTATAAAAGAAGTAAACGTTCAAATTCCTGTTGTACTGATCACAAAAAATGAAACAGAAAACCTGATGGATGATGCCATTGGAAGTCAGATAACAGACTATCTGATTAAACCGGTAAATCCCAACCAGGTTTTATTAACACTAAAGAAAATTATAGATAACAAAAGATTAGTAGCTGAGAAAACAACTTCCGCCTATCAACAACAATTTAGAGAATTGTTTATGGCATTGAATAATAATCCGGATTATAATGATTGGATGGAGCTCTATAAAAAATTAGTGTATTGGGAATTGGAAATGGAAAAAAGTGATAGCCCTGAAATGCGCGAAGTCTTTTATTCGCAAAAACAAGAGGCCAATACAGAATTTTACAAATTCATTGCTAAAAATTATACAACCTGGTTAGACCCAAAAAGTTTTTCGGCACCCATCATGAGTAATCATCTTTTTCAGTATAAGGTTTTACCGCATATAGAAAAAGGTACGCCAACTTTTTTTATCCTTATCGATAACCTGCGATACGACCAATGGAAAGCCATTCAACCTATTTTCGCTGAAAGCTTTCGTATTATGGAAGAAGAAACTTTTTATTCCATTCTTCCAACAGCTACCCAGTATTGCAGAAATGCCATATTTGCGGGATTATTACCGGTTGAAATTGAGAAACAGTTTCCACAACAATGGAAAAATGATGATGATGAAGGGGGCAAAAATCTTTTTGAAGAAGCATTTTTTAAAGCCCAATTAAAAAGATTGAAAAAAGAGGATATTAAATTTAGCTACAATAAAATAGTTAACCACCAAGACGGACAACAATTGGTAGCCAATATTCATAATCTTCTTCAAAACGATTTAAATATTGTTGTTTATAATTTCGTGGATATGTTAAGTCATGCCAGAACCGAAATGGAAATTTTAAAAGAATTGGCAAGCGATGAGGCAAGCTATCGGAGCTTAACAAAAAGTTGGTTCGAACACAGCCCACTTCACCAAGCGCTTAAAAAAATAGCTGATAAGAAAATTAAAATAGTATTGGCAACCGACCATGGAAGTATTCGGGTAAACACACCGCACAAAGTTATTGGCGACAAACAAACAACGGCCAATCTTCGGTACAAACATGGAAGAAACTTAAATTTTGAACCCCGTGATGTTTTGGCCTTCAAAGATCCTAAACAAGCAGGCTTACCTGTACCCAATGTAAATTCCAGTTTTATTTTTGCGAAAGAAGATGGTTTCTTATGCTACCCCAATAACTATAACCACTATGTAAATTATTATAAAAACACTTTTCAACATGGTGGAATTAGCCTGGAAGAAATGATCATACCGATCATTAAAATGGTTAGTAAATAGTTTTACAAAAGCCCTAAGGCTTTTGTAAAAGAATCTCCAACACAAAAAAATGGATGTAGCCAGATTTTAACATGATTTCTGTCTACTGATGGGGCAAGAAATATGTGGATAAAAGAAAGCGCAATCGAGATTACCTTGGGTTATTTTTGTATTCACTTTACGCCTCATGCAAGGATTAGTGGATAAATATGGATTATGAAATATACACAAACTACATTAGATAAACTAGGTGATATTTTAGGGGATTCCGGTTATGTTGTTAGGTATGAACGAGGCACTTTTCAAAGCGGCTGGTGTTTATTGGAAGCCAGAAAAATTGTTGTGCTGAATAAATTTTTAAACATAGAAGGCCGAATAAATACACTCATGGACATTATTCCCCAAGTGGATATTGATTTTGATAAACTTACCCATGAATCACAAAAGCTGTACGAAGAAGTAGTTAAAAAATCCGTGACAGAAGCCTGATTTTGCGGTTAATACGCAATATTGCCATGTTGATTTGGCTTAGTTTTGCAATATGAACAAGTCCTCCCTAATCATCACTTTTCTAGGCACCGGTACGAGTACAGGTATACCTATGGTTGGTTGCGATTGTGCTGTTTGTTCTTCCACTGACAAAAATGATAAAAGATTAAGAAGCAGTATCCTGGTTGAATCAAATAACACCGTGTTTGTTGTAGATACCACCCCTGATTTTCGTTATCAGATGTTACGCACTAATACCAAACACTTGGATGCTGTACTTTTTACCCATCCACACAAAGACCATTTAGCAGGATTAGATGATATCCGCGCCTTTAACTTTATTTCTGGTAAAGCCATGAATATATATGCCAATTCATTAACCGAAGAAGCTGTTAGAAGGGATTTCTATTACGCTTTTGCCGATATCAAATTTACCGGTGTACCTGAACTGAACTTGATTACGATTGATGAATCCCCTTTTTTAATTGGAGATATCACTGTTCAGCCCATCCAAGTAATGCACCATAAAATGCCTGTATTTGGCTACCGATTTGGAGATTTTACTTACATCACAGATGCCAACAGGATTGAAGAGTCTGAAAAAGAAAAGATAAAAGGTTCTAAGGTATTGGTACTAAATGCGCTTCGGAAAGAATACCATCTTTCGCATTTTACATTAACTGAAGCCATTGCATTGGCTATTGAATTGGAAATCCCGGAAGTTTATTTTACCCATATCAGCCATCAGCTAGGGAAACACAAAGACATTAACGAAGAACTTCCCCCACATATTCGTTTGGCATATGATGGTTTGAAAATTTGTTTGTAACCTCCTTGATTACGTAAACCCTAAAAAGTTACACTATGAAAAGGATCATGAAAGATTATTTTACTTTCAGTAAGAAGGAACGTATTGCAGTAATTATTTTATTACTGACAATGGGATGTTTTATTGCGTTCCCGTATTTATATTCACCAATACCCACTCCTCCTATTATTAATAAAGCACTGGCAGAATTTATTAGAGAACAAAATACACAAATGGATTCTGCAGAAAATAACCTTCCAAAACCCTCAACAAATAATAGCCAATATGAAGCAAAAGGAATTCAATTTCCTTTCGATCCTAATATCGCTTCGAAGGATGATTGGAAACGACTGGGTATACAGGA
>JAYTSC010000505.1:0-2049 GCA_043745885.1 Bacteroidota bacterium
ACAGGAAAGGTGATTGGTTTTGGTGCAAGAGTGATTGGCAAAAGCGACCGTGGCCCCAAATATATCAATACACCAGAAAACGAATTATACAGTAAGAGCAAGGTTTTGTACGGCTCTTATTTTGCCAGAATGGCTATTGACAAAGCTGATGAATGTTTATTAGTAGAAGGATATACGGATGTGGTTAGTTTGCACCAAGCAGGTATCGAGAATGTTGTGGCTAGTGGAGGTACTTCGTTAACCATTGAACAATTACGACTAATTAAAAAATATACGAATAATCTTACCATTATTTATGATGGTGATAGTGCAGGTATTAAAGCTGCCTTACGTGGTTTGGATATGGCATTGGAAGAAAGCCTAAATGTACGCTTGGTATTAATTCCCGACAAAGAAGACCCCGATAGCTATGTAAATAAAGTTGGGGCAAATGCTTTTAATGAATTTGTATCCGCTTCCAAAAAAGATTTCATCATTTTTCAGTTAGAAGTAATGTTACAAGAAGCCGGAACAGATGTTACCAAAAAAAGTGCAGTGGTAAATCAAATAGCTGAAACCTTAAGTAAGATTAATAAAGCAGAAGATTTTACAAAGCAACAAGATTATATCAGACAATGTTCGGGTTTATTAAGAATTGATGAAACGGGACTTACCAATCTTGTCAATAAATACAAGCGAGATAAAATAACAAAAGATGAAAAAAGGGCATCGATTGATGAAGCCATTTTACTACAGGAACAAGCTAAACAACCGGAAGATGTTTTAGATGATACCCAATTTCTTTTTAACCAGGATGAGGCCCATGAAAGGAATATACTTCGGGTTTTGCTGGAATATGGTTTACGATCATGGGATGAGAATAAAAATATGGCTGATTATATTTTTGAAGAATTGGAACAGTTTCATTTCGATAACCCGGAATTGGAACTTTTATTTGATGAATATAAAAACAGTTACCAACAGGGATTAGAACCGACTTCAAAAACGATGCTCTACCACGAAAATAATATTATCAGAAATCTAGTTGTCAGTATAAGTGTCAATCCACATGAATTAAGTCAGAAATGGGATGAAGTGATGGAAAGTATGAACATTGTAAACAGAGATACCAGTTTTCAAGATGTTACGATGAGCGTAAATTTTTATAAGCTTCGTAAAATCAAAAAAATGTTTGAGCAAAACCAGCGTGATATGGAGAATGCACCACATGATGAACAAATGAAACTAATTGAGTTACATCAAGACCTGAAGAAAATTGAAAGGGAATTAACAAAACAATTGGGTACGGTTATCATAAGGTAAGACGTATTTAAACATATTCTCTTAGCCACACCTGAACGGACAGTCAGGTGTGGCTAAATATTTGCTACATTAACAATAGCATATCACTATAACTATGATCAATTAAGTCTGCTTTTTCTATCTCAAAAGCTTGCATGTAATAATTGCATTGTGCATGTAAGTCTTCGATTGTTTTACCGGGATCGTTCAGGTTGCCGGCTTCAATTTCAACAAATGATCCCAAACCGGGAACTTCATCTAAGTGAATTTTCACATTGTCAATAAAAAATATTTTTCTGTTTTTTTCAACAACCACTTTAATACCCAAAGCTTTTGCCAGTAACTGTTCTGTTGCGGGGCCATCGGAAATTTTACTCAAATAAAAATCAGATTGTTTGGGGCCTTCCTGGTTGGGACGATTGTAGAAAATCAGGCTATTTTCAATATTTCCCTGACGTAGTTTTAACCGGCCATCAGGTACATTAAAATAGGTGTCTTTTTGGTGATCGAGGCCTACAAAATTAGCGCCCGTAGAAAGTAAAAATGCTTCCACTTTTTTGGGGTGAAAGCATTTTGCTTTTATTTCAATATTAATATGGTTCATTATTTTTCTGAGGGATTCATTTTTCCGGCAAGTAATTTTTCTAAAGCAGTTTCTAACCTTCTTTTACGGGTATCTTCTTTTTTAGCCCCCTCAATCCAGATCACATATTCTTTTTGATTCGTAAAAGAGAGTGAACTGAAAAATTCATGAGCCTGGTTATGTTT
>JAYTSC010000506.1:0-4129 GCA_043745885.1 Bacteroidota bacterium
ATATAACCCAGAATCGGAATATTTAACAAGTGGTATTAATACATATGGAAGTGTTGAGGTAAATCCATTGGGACCTTTCCATAAATAAGTATAATCCGACCCTTGCAAAGCATTAATTCTTGCTTCATTATTGGTACAGCCTTTCACATTTGCATAGGTTGGTCCATTCGGAAATGCATTTACAGTAATAGACGTTACATTCGAGACAATTCGACAAATAACTGAAGCGAAATTTAAACGCTCCGCTATAGCTACTCGGTACATAAAAAGCCCAGTAAAAGTAGGCTTTCGATTATAGGTTGTTTTTTGTTCACCAACAATATCAACCCAAGATTTTCCGGTGTCCTTACTTACTTGCCATTGTAGAACAGGATCAATGAAAACTGTTGAAAAGGTTGCAGAAAATAGAATATTTTTTGTATCATTTTCACAAATATTAATATAGCCGGTTGTATCATTCACCGCAGTAGCAGAAACCTTCGGTCCACAGGGTCTAAAAGTAATGTCGTCGAGCATCAAATCATTCCCACACCCTCCTTTACTATTATTTGTAATTCGCATAACTACTGACTCGACTCCGGTAGGTGTTTTAAAAAAAGTTCCATATTGATACCAAGTCCTTTCATTACCCGAGGATATATCACCAGAGTTAAATTGTTGCAATATTTTCCCTGTGGTTGTCTCAATCTTAAAAGTCAGGTTTGGCTTTATTCCTGCACCACCACAAGAAGTTGGTTTTAACACATTGCTTGCCCAAGCAGCTAATTCATAAACTGTATTCCCACATAACCCATTTACGGTATCCACATAAAAATCACTTGGCTCAAAAGAGGCATTGATTAACATAAACCTCCCACCCTTATCTGAAGTATGGTCACCAACAAGCAGAAACCAGGTATTGTTAAAACAACCAAATGAAAGATTTTTGATTGTATACTGACCATCATTGGGGCAACCGCCTGTGTAAGAAAGATTGGTCACTCCATGCTTCAGTGGTCCGTTAGGGGTATCATCATTGCCAAAGGTAATATTCACTACAGGATCACCTAAACTACCTGTACATAATTGTGCAAGTACCGTTTTGAAAAGGAAGAGCTGAATTAAACAAAGAATAATAGTTTTTTTCATGTTTCACAGTAACTGCTATTCTTTAGTCATTGCTTTTTGTAATTTAGAACATACCTGTCAAAACATTGTTCAACCAAAATAAAAAAAAAGTGACTCTCATTTACAATTGTACATCATATTATATAATTAAATATATTTAATTGCCTTGACCCCCTCTTTCTCAGGCGGGAAAACTATTTTTTTTTTTAAAATAACTTTAGGATTTAAAAGCAATATTCAAAATCCTTATTTGGCCTTATCTGTTCTTGCACTTAGTTCTGATAATGGCATTGCAATTATTCTGCCTACTGGTTGATTTCCTTTATAAGTAACCACTTTTAACATAACGGCTTCTCGTGGGGGAATTAATGGTACCGTATATTTGGGATAAAATCTATCTGGAAAAGAATTGTCAAAACTATAATACATCGTTAAGCCCTCCGCTTCTTTGCCAAGTTCAATTTTCAGTTGTTTGTCCGCTGTTTTGGTAACTGTAAAAATGGGTTCATAAACACTAGGCGCATATTTAATTTCAGCCATATCCATTCTTGCAAAATGATCTTCCACCTTACTAAAGAAATGATTCCAGTTCTTCTTCTTTTTTGGCGACCAAACAGATTCTGAAATTGCCAGTGCACGGGGCCAGGTCATATATTGCGCATGCCGCATATTGTACACTTGTTCGGTCCACAAATTAGCTTGCCCTCCTAATATATAGGTTGAGTCAACTCCTTCTGGAACGGGTTCAAATTCATATGTTTTATTCAAGCGTAAGGTTTGATAAACATGGGGCTCCATTATTGCATCGCCTTGCATATAATCAATATAAGTATGAGATGTTGGACTCATAACAACGGGGTGTTTCATATTGGCTGCTTTTATTCCTCCTTCAACTCCCTGCCAACTCATTACTGCTGCACTGGGAGCAAGACCACCTTGCAGGATTTCATTCCAACCTATCATTTTTTTACCTTTTGACAATACAATTTTCTCTAATCTTTTTACAAAATAACTTTGTACTTCTTCCATATCTTTCAAGCCTTCTTTTTTCATTAGGGCCTTCACCTGTTCATTTTTTTCCCAATAATTTTTGGGACACTCATCTCCGCCCATATGGATATATTCGAAAGGAAATAACTGGGCTACTTGTGTCATCACTTTATCTAGAAAAATATATACTTTTTCGTTAGCCGGACAAAGTGTATTATCAACTAATGCAATTGGGGGATGGCCATGTGACCAGTCCATTATTTCTTCCCCTGATCTAACCTGGTATTTTTCAGCTCCCAGGGTACAAGATAACTCAGGGTAGGATACAATGGCGGCAAGGCTATGTCCGGGAACATCAATCTCAGGTAAAATATTTACAAACCGAGCTTTGGCATATTCAACAATTTCTTTTATATCATCCTGTGTATAATATCCACCAAATGTTTTTGGTTCGTTTGCAGCAGGGGGATCAAAAGTGCCGAAATAACCCACTTTTTTAACATTCCAAGCACCTACTTCCGTAAGCTTGGGCAGTCCTTTGATTTCTATTCTCCAGCCCTCATCATCAGTTAAATGAAGGTGTAATAAGTTGTATTTATAGCGAACCATGTCATTGATATATTGCTTTACATCCTCCTTAGTAAAAAAGTGTCTGGCTACATCAAACATCAACCCTCTCCAAACAAAACGTGGATAATCAATAATGTTCACTACAGGAACTACCCATTTTATATTTTCAACTCTTGATAAACTTTCCACTTCTTTGGGAAATAATTGCAAAAGTGATTGAACTCCATAATACAAACCTGCCGGTAAATTAGCTTTGATAACAATTTTTGTTGTTGAAACAGCTAGCCGATATCCTTCATTTCCCAACAGCTTATCCGTTGCAGAATTTAGTTGCAATTGAATTGTGGGATTGGCTACTTTTTCATTTACTATCAACGAACATCCAGTTGATCTTACCAACCGCTCTTTTAGTATTCCAATCACTTCTTTCATTTCAGCTTTTGCATCTGCTTCTACCAAAACATTTTTGGGCAAAGTGAAAAAACCAGATCCATTTGAAATAGAAACAGGTTCAGGAATAATGGAAATAGAAAGTTTGCTATTCTGTGCATGGACCAAGGAGAAAGCAAAAAAGACAAAAAACAAGGTTATTTTTTTCATAAGGCAACGCATTCGTTAATATGTAAAAATCGGATAAAGTTTAGTATAAAGTTATCAAATAAAAAGCTAAGTAAACTAAAAGCAACGCTAATTTTATGTAGAAAAAGGAGTAGTATCCTGCACAGGAAGATAAATTTTGAAGAAAAGCAAACAACCATGGCAATTAGTATTAATTTTTATTAAATTGAATACAATTCGATTTTATTTTAAACAATTCATAACTCATATGACAAAGGATATTAAAGCAATCATTTTTGACCTTGATGGAGTGATAGTAGATTCAAACACTGCTATTGAAGCATTTTGGAAAAATTGGGCTGATAAAGAAGCCATAGAATTAACAGATGCATTGATACGTGAATGGATTTATGGAAGAAAAGTAGATGATACTTTACATGGCTTGTTTGGCCATATTAGCAATAGCCAGAAAATAGCTATAAAAGACGCAGCAAACACTTTTGATAGCAATATGCAACCCATGGCAATTAATGGCGTAGTTTCTTTTATTCTTGCAATATCAAGAGTAAAATTACCCATCGGAGTAGTTACCAGTTCACACCAACCCCGAATGCTAAAAATGCTTAAGGGACTTGGAATTGAAAAAGCGTTTACACATTTTGTAACCGCATTGGATGTAACAAAGGGGAAACCCCATCCTGAACCTTATGAAAAAATGAGTACAAAAATGAATGTACCCTTTGATCAATGTTTGGTTTTTGAAGATGCCATTAGTGGTATTCAATCGGCAACTTCTGCCGGGATGCATTCAATTGGAATTGGCAATGAATGTGCAAAAAATGATTTACTGTTTCATGGAGCCTCGGAAGTGATAGAAGATTTTACACAGATAAGTATTCATAGG
>JAYTSC010000507.1:0-8817 GCA_043745885.1 Bacteroidota bacterium
GGTTGCTTCTTAAATGGGTAATTACGAAAAATACCTGTCCGAGTAACCGTATCATAAACATATAAACGAAGAAAATCAGCATTTTCACTGTTCATTAGAAAAAAGTGACTACCCAATTTTCCAACAAATTCCTGCTGTTCTATGTTTACTTCATTAATGGGAATAAACTGAAATTCATGCTTTTGAGCAAAGGCAACCAATTCAACTGAAAGGCAGAAAATGAACAACCCCATCTTTCTCAAAAAGTATAAGAAACACATAGGCTAACTATTTGTAGACTAAAAATTAAAAAACTACCCAAAAGTTACGGAACTTTGGGTTATGAAGATTTTTTTAGCGCAGCAGAATTACCATATTGGAAATTTCGAAAGCAATACGAATAAAATAATTCAAGCTATCAGGAAAGCCAAAACGCAGGGTGGTGATTTGATTATTTTCAGTGAAATGAGTATTTGTGGCTACCCGGCAAGGGATTTTGTTGAGTTTTCAGATTTTATCAATAAATGTTACGATGCTATTGAACTGGTTAAGCAAGAGGCAGACACCATTGGCGTTTTAATTGGTAGTCCGGCCAGAAATACAAAACAGAAGGGGAAAAGTCTTTTCAATGCAGCCTTTTTTCTCTATGAAAAAGAAATAAAGGCAGAGATACATAAAACCTTACTTCCCACCTATGATGTATTTGATGAATACCGATATTTTGAACCCGCTTTCGAATGGAAGGTCGTACCTTTTAAAGGTAAACGATTAGCCATTACCATATGTGAAGACATTTGGAACCTGGGCGATAATCCATTATACCGTATCTGCCCAATGGATAAATTAATGGAGCAGCAACCGGATATGATGTTAAATATCAGCGCTTCCCCTTTTGATTACACACACGATGAAGACAGGAAATCGGTGATTAAAGCCAATGTACTGAAATACAAACTACCTATGTTTTATTGCAATGCAATTGGCAGTCAAACAGAAGTGGTTTTTGATGGTGCTTCTTTGATCTTCGATAAATATGCCAATCTATGCAAAGCACTGCCCATGTTTGATGAAGCTCTAGAGGGTGTAACATTGAATGGTGACGGCACCATTGATACCCCCATTATAGAACCTGCAAATAGAGTACCCGATAAAGAATTAAATCCTGCAACATTAGAACCGGAATTGAATATAGACCAAGTATATGATGCATTGGTTCTAGGCATTCGAGATTATTTTGGTAAGATGGGGTTTACCAAAGCAATACTGGGTTCCTCCGGAGGTATTGATTCTGCAGTAACCCTTGCCATCGCCTGCAATGCTTTGGGTAAGGAAAATATCAGAGCCGTTCTTTTGCCTTCTCCTTATTCTACAGATCATTCAGTAAATGATGCGGTTGCCCTTAGCAAAAACTTAGATAACCCCTATGATATTATCCGAATTAATGAGGTGTATGAAAGTTTTTTAAAAACATTGGAACCTGTTTTTAATGGCTTGCCTTTTTCATTGGCAGAAGAAAACATACAGAGTAGGAGCCGTGGAAATATTTTAATGGCCATGGCGAATAAGTTCGGTTATATTTTACTCAACACTTCTAATAAAAGCGAATTATCAACCGGATACGGAACCTTATATGGAGATATGGCAGGCGGATTAGGTGTTTTAGGTGATTGTTATAAACTACAGGTATATGCTTTGGCAAAATATATCAATCGAATAACTGAAATCATTCCTCAAAATATTATTACCAAAGCCCCCAGTGCAGAACTAAGACCCAACCAAAAAGACAGTGATAGTTTACCCGATTATGCAGTGCTTGATCAAATCTTATATCAATACATTGAAAAACATTTAGGGCCGGATGAAATAAAAGTCCAAGGTTTTGAAGCTGCCTTAGTTGACCGTACCTTAAAAATGGCGAATACCAACGAATACAAACGCAACCAGTTTTGTCCCATTATTAGAATATCACCTAAAGCCTTTGGTATTGGGAGAAGGGTTCCGATTGTGGGGAAATATCTTTCATAAGTATGAGGTACGAAGTAAGAAGTTCAATTAGTGTAACTTCGTAATTAAGAAATTGTATCATATACCTCCACCCTTATACTTCTACCTTCATAATTGTTTAATCATGCACCACCATCACAGGCACATGGCTATGAAATGCCAGTTTTTTTGTATGGCTTTCTTTAAATAATGTATGAAAAATTCCATGCTTTTTTGGGATGGTGATCAGTAAATCAATTTGTTTTTCGAGTATGAAATTATTGATACCTTCCATAAAATCAGGGTTATCAATTATATGAAAATGTGGGTGACATTCGTGCAATAGCAGATCAATCATCTTACTTTGAAAAGGAATATCTGCATCAAATGTTTTTGCATTTTGCTCAATATTCAAAACAAATAATTCAGCACCTGTAGTTTTTATCAGGTCTTTGATGGGTTGAACAGGTGTTGTTTCAACTACAGACCTGAAATCACAGGCTAGCGCTATTTCTTCTATAATTGTAAAGTTTGCTTTAGCGGGAATAATCAATACCGGTACTGAACTATTCAATGCAACATGTATGGTATTACTTCCGATTAATTTTTCTTCTAATAATCCACCGCCTGTTATACCCATAACAATTAATCGGGAACCGGTTGTTTTACATACTTCGTCTAGACCATTATTCAATAAAGCATATTCGCAATAAGTATCCAACACACAATTTTTAGGACAAAAAGCCTGTAGCACCAACTTAAACTTATCCAAAGCTATTTTACTATCAGCTTTTAATTGTCCCTCATCCATCATTTGCATGGCTGGTACCATGGCCGTAGGGTCAATCATTAAGGGCACTTGGTAGGCATTAAACAGAATTACTTTAGAACTGCCCAATTGCTCAGCCAATTTTAATGCATAGTGTGCAGCATTTAAGGAGGTTGCTGAGAAATCTGTGGGTACTAAAATATTTTTCATGATAAGATATTTGTTTCATAAAGCTAACAATTATCTCAGCTTGCAACTATGATATTTATCAGGAAGGAGTTTTAAGTACGAAGTAAGAGGTATGAAGTACGAAATGATTAATGGTTATTACGCTCACTTTTTACTTACTATTTTTATAAATTCTCAATAATTCCTGCTATTCCTTGTCCACCACCTACACAAGCAGAAACCATGGCGTATTTTTTATTTAGTCTTTTCATGTCATTCAATACTTGAACAGTGAGTTTGCAACCGGTACAACCTAAAGGGTGTCCGAGGGCAATGGCTCCGCCATTAATATTTACGATTTCGGGGTTTAATCCCAGTTCACGGATTACAGCTAAAGACTGAGAGGCAAAAGCTTCATTTAGTTCTATCAATTCAATATCATTCAGACTCATATTGGCCTGTTTCAAAACTTTTGGAATAGCTGCCACTGGTCCAATACCCATAATTCTTGGGTGTACGCCGGCTGAAGCACAGTTTACTAATCGACCAATGGGTTTTAATCCCAGCTCAACAACCATTCTTTCGCTCATCACCAAAGCAAAAGCAGCACCATCACTGGTTTGGGATGAATTACCAGCGGTAACACTACCACCTAATGTAAATGCAGGTTTAAGTTTTCCCAAGGCTTCTACACTTGTATCGGCACGAACACCCTCATCTGTGTCTACTATGTATGTACGGGTTGCCTTTTTCCCTTTTTCATTAAGGTAAATTTCTTCAACTGTAATAGGCAGGATACCATTTTTAAAAAACCCACTTTTTATCGCATGCATCGCTTTTTGGTGCGATTGGTAAGCAAATGCATCCTGGTCTTCACGGCTTACGTTAAATTCTTTAGCAACCGCTTCGGCAGTTAATCCCATGCTTAAATAAAAATCGGGTTCATCTTTGGCAATAGAATAGGCAGGTACTGTTTTCCAACCGGCCGTAGGTACAAGGCTCATGCTTTCTGTTCCTCCGGCAATAATGCAATCTGCCATACCTGTTCTTATTTTAGCTGTTGCAATGGCAATACTCTCTAATCCACTTGCACAGTAACGATTGATGGTAAATCCTGCCACATCAATCCCCAATGCCCTGGCAGAAATAATTCTACCAAATTGTAAACCCTGTTCCGCTTCAGGCACAGCATTGCCTACAATCACATCATCTACTCTTTTGGCATCCAACTGTGGAACAGAAGCCATAAGGCCTTTGATTACTTCCACAGCCAAATCATCGGGTCTAAAAAACCGAAATCCTCCCTTTTTACTCTTTGTTACAGCCGTACGGTAACCGGCAACTATATACGCTTCCTGCATAAATTTTGATTTTTGCTTACCAAATGTAGGAAAATTTCCATTAAAGTTGTTTATGCAACTAAATTTTCGAAGGGGGGGGTAATGAAAACTATGAGGTATGAGCTGTGAGCTATGAGCCAATTGGTAGGGCAGGATTTGTATCCACACAAATCTATTTTCAATTCGAAGAACTTAAGAAAATAAATAAATGACTCAAGTCCTACTACAAATCTTAATCTTATAAAGCAACAATCACCATTTATACTATTCATATTAGCACACTCACGAAAACGACTCAGCCCTTATCTTCGCAGGATGATTTACCCTTTTCTTCGAGAAATACTGTTCTGTTTTCCTCCGGAAGAAGTGCATTATTTTTCCATGAATCTGCTCAAAATAGGATCCAAAATCGGACCTATTCAATCAATACTGCGCAATAGTTTCAGTGCACCAGACCAATCACTGAGAAAAACGGTTTTCGGACTGGATTTCAAAAATCCCGTTGGTCTTGGGGCTGGATTTGACAAGAATGCCCTTTATTTAAATGAGCTTGAACTGCTGGGTTTTGGATTTGTAGAAATTGGAACCGTTACGCCAAAACCCCAATCAGGCAATGACAAACCTCGCTTATTTCGCCTACCCACAGATAAGGCACTCATCAATAGAATGGGCTTTAATAACGAAGGCGTTCAAGCAATAAAAAGTAGGTTACACGAATGGAATAACCACAAACCACAAACCACAAACCACAAACTGATAGTAGGTGGCAACATTGGTAAAAACAAAAACACTCCTAATGAAGAAGCCTGGAAAGATTATTGCATTTGTTTTGATGAATTATTTGACTGTGTAGATTATTTTGTGGTAAATGTAAGTTCACCCAATACGCCGGGATTAAGAGAATTACAGGAAAAAGATAAGCTGAAAAAAATATTATTTGAACTACAGGATTCTAACCAAGGGAAATTGAACCCAAAACCCTTATTATTAAAAATTGCCCCGGATATAACAGAAGAACAGTTAGCGGATATCGTTGACCTTTCATTTGAAATACAATTGAGTGGGCTAGTGGCCACAAATACAACCATATCTAGATTACAACTCAAAACGCCAATCTACAAACTACAAACAATTGGTTCGGGTGGCTTAAGTGGAAAACCTTTACATGAAAAATCAACTGCGATTATTCAATACCTTTCAAAGCAAACTGAGGGTAAAATTCCAATTATTGCCAGTGGGGGTATTTTTACAGGGGTGGATGCAAAAGAAAAGCTAGCTGCGGGTGCAGCACTGGTACAGGTATGGACGGGTTTTGTATATGAAGGACCCGGAATTGTTAAAAATATTTGTCAACAACTTATCTCATAAAATACTAGACTTATGGAATCATTGTATACTTCTGAAAACCTGATCAGTTTTTTTGTTTTGGTAGTTTTGGAAATCGTTTTGGGAATTGATAATGTTATTTTCGTAAGCATTATTATGAACAGGTTGCCTAAAGAGAAACAACCCAATGCCAGACTTACCTGGATGATTACCGGTATAATATCCAGAAGTATTTTGCTATTTGGCTTAAGTTGGTTATTGGCCCAAAAAGGGAAAGCTTTGTTTACTTTATTTGCTAAAGATTTTGACCTGGCCAGTTTGGTAATGATTGGCGGTGGTTTATTTTTGATATACAAAACAGTTACGGAAATTCACCATAAATTAGAAGGTGAAGCCGATGTTGCAGCGGGTATTAAAAACAAATCCATCAGCTTTAGAAATGCTGTAGTACAAATCATGTTAATTGATATCGTTTTTAGTTTCGATAGCATCATTACAGCAGGTGGTACCGCCAAGCGTTTAGAAGTAATGATCAGTGCGGTAGTAATTGCAATGATTCTGATGTTTTTATTTAGTGCTAAAATATCTTCCTTTATCCACAAACACCCAACCTTAAAAATGTTGGCACTTTCTTTCCTCGTGATGATTGGGTTTGTATTACTGGTGGAAGGATGGGATAGTGTAGGTACGCATGATTTGCATTTAAAAAACTATGTATATTTTGCTATGGCATTTTCCTTTTTAGTAGAAATATTAAATATGCGAATGCTAAAAAAATATAATAGACCTGTTTCTCTACGTGAACCGGTATTAGTTGTAGAAAAAGAAAGTAAATCTGGAAGGGATAAATAGGTATGTTATAGTTGGTGAAGAAAAACAAACATTCCTTAAGTATAAACAAGTTTGCCACAAACTTGTTTAAAGCCAGAGTAGTAGTATTCTAGTTGATGATACCTATTTATTTCTGTATACTAAAATCAATTTATCTGAACTGGTTTAAAAAATATGGGTGGGCTTACTTGCCGATACAAGCTGAGGGGATTATCGTAAATTTTTTAACCGTTTTGTTTATGATTTCTTTAATCATGGCAACCATCAGAAATGGCCATACTGTTTCAGATGATTGTTACAAAATATTTGTTTATGGAATCTATACGGTATTTTGGTGGAAATGGATTGTCGAAAAAACTTCAAACAGCTAAGATGAAAAAGCAATCAATTATTAAATCTTTTGCAAATGCCTTTAATGGGCTAACATTTTTCTTTACCAATGACCGGAATGGGCAAATTCATCTCTGTGCCGTATTGTTGGTTTCTTTATCCGGGTTTTATTTGCAAGTTTCCTTACAAGAATGGATAGTCTTGCTTCTATGTTTTGCAGTGGTAATCAGTATTGAAATGTGTAACCATGGGCTTGAAAAGCTATGTGATTTAGTAAATCCTGCTCAACACCCAACCATCAAAATAATCAAAGATGTAGCTGCTGCTGCAGTTTTATGGTCTGCCATCATTAGTGTACTAATCGGCTTATTAATATTTCTTCCAAAAATCATTGCTTTATGATGAAATTATCAGGTACCAGTAAAATGTTGGTTTTATCGATTGCCTTTTCTATGAGTTTATTATTGGTTCGGTTTTTTTATTCGAAAACAACAGCTTACAGTTTTTATGGCTGGAATACTTTTTTAGCCATCATTCCATATGTATCTGCTACCTGGTTATTAAAATTGAAAAGACTAAAAAGTCCTGCGATTTTTTTACTCGCTACCTGGCTTATTTTCTTTCCCAATGCGCCCTATTTAATTACCGATATACTCCATTATGAAGAAAGGCCTCCTGTACCCTTTTGGTTTGATATATTATTGGTTATTTCAGCTACCTGGAACGGATTAATTTTGGGTATAACATCACTAATCAATGTAGAAACATTTTTATTACGGTATGTAAAACCAATTTGGGTAAGGGTAATGGTATTTTTTAGTTTGCTTTTATGTAGTTATGGAATTTTTCTTGGTCGCTTTTTGCGTTTTAATAGTTGGAATATTATAACAGACCCTACCTATTTGGCTTATACATCAGCTCACCATGTTTTATTACCACAGCATTACCCGGAACTTTGGGTATTTACTATTTTGTTTGCGGTATTATTGAGTATTATTTTCTTTACTTTAAAAAAACTACCTAGGTCTGTTGAATAACTTAACGACTGTTTGAATTGATTACTTCCAAAAGCAATTGCCACAGTTATACACAGAAAAAATCTGTGTATTCTGTGGCAAATAATTCTTTTAATTTTAAGTTTTAATTATTGAAACGGCTTCTCCTGTCTTATCTTTTTAAAAATAGGTACTTAAAAAAACACTCAAATACCTAAAAATCAAAACCTAATGCAAAGTACCAAATGGGTTTTCCCACAAAAACGCCTTTCATTGGCCAGCCGGTATCCAATTTCATAAAATAACCCAACAAAGTACTACGAATTCCAAAACCGTAACCACCGGCAAAAGGTCCCAATCCACCTGCATCAATTCTTACAACAACCGGTGTATTGGGTGAGGTAACTACTTCTCCCGGACGTTTTATACCATTATAACTTCCATTCCAGGCTGTTCCCAGATCGAAGAATTGTACCACCTGAAAATTACGTAGAAATGCATTATTGATGGGTCGGTTAATGAGTGTTGAAAATATGGGAAACCGAAATTCACTATTGATCACCACTGCATTATTACCGTTGGCAATGTTCTGGTTGTAGCCCCGCATATTTACAGTTAAAGACTGAAAAGCATATGACTGATCAGGTGCCGGTTGATTTTTATTAAACTGTGGCCCTATCCAACCATCTACACCACCCAAATAATAAAGTAATTTTTGACCACCCCATGAAAAATCACCTGCAGCCCTTCCTGCCCATATAAAGTTGCGGTAAATTTTATGGTAATACCTGCCATCAAAGCCAAGGTTAAATGTTGCTTTTCCGTTGGCCGAAGTTGTTGCAACCGTTGGCATGTTTACATCAAAATAAACTTTGTATCGCAAGCCTACCCATATATTTTGGGTAGGATTAATGGTATTATCATGCACGTATTCAAAACGAGAAACCAGAAAACTAGAAGTGGTGTCATTAAATTTTAGTGCATTGGGGTCGGGCAAGCCGGAAGTATTATCGAAAGATCGAAGTACGCCCCTATCATTACGCAATCCAACTGTAGCGCGCAAGCTTTTAACCTCATTAAAAGGATACGCAACATT
>JAYTSC010000508.1:0-2207 GCA_043745885.1 Bacteroidota bacterium
TATAAGGAACTAGATGGGTTTCAAAAAAGACTAGAAAAACATTATAAAGACATGCAGGATATTGAGTTTACCATCGAAAAAGGGACACTCTATATGTTGCAATGCAGGGTGGGTAAAAGAAATGGGGTGGCAGCAGTAAGAATGGCTACAGAAATGTATGCAGAAAAGTTGATCAATATACAAACCTCCATATTGCGTGTAGCGCCTAACCAACTGGTGGAATTACTATTGCCAATGCTCGATCCTAAAATAGAAGCAGCCACCAAATCAATTGCCAAAGGATTACCCGCTGGTCCGGGAGGAGCCAAAGGCCGGGTAGTGTTCACTTCTGCCGAAGCAGTGGAATGGGCATCCAAAGGAGAGAAAGTAATTCTTGTTAGAGAAGAAACTTCTCCCGAAGATGTAGATGGCATGCACAAATCACAAGCTGTTTTAACTACCAAAGGAGGCATGACTTCTCATGCTGCTTTAGTAGCAAGAGGTTGGGGTAAATGTTGTATTGTGGGTTGTAATGATATTGAAATTCATTGCGAATCAAAAACCTTCAAAGCAAAAAACGGAACCGTTATTAAAGAGGGAGATATCATTACCCTAAATGGAACAAAAGGATTGGTATATGAAGGAGATATGCCCCTGGTAGCTATTGATCTCAATAAAAATATTGCCTATAAAAACCTAATGGTATTGGTTGATAAAGTAAAGCTAATGGGTGTAAGAGCCAATGCAGAAACACCACAAGATGCCCAACAAGCGATGGCATTTGGGGCAGAAGGAATTGGCTTGTTTAGAACAGAACATATGTTTTATGGCGAAGGAAGTGATCAACCTTTATTTCTTTTACGCAAGATGATAATGAGTAAAACAGAACCTGAACGTCGTAAGGCTTTGAACGACTTATTTGTGTTTGTTAAGAAAGACATTAAAGACACGATGAAAGTGATGAAGGGCTTTCCGGTAACCATTCGTTTACTTGACCCCCCGTTACATGAATTTGTTCCGCATGATGTTGAAAAATTGCACGAATTAAGTAGGGAGTTGGGTATCAGCATGAGCGTTTTGCGCAGAAGGGTTTTGGCATTGCATGAAAACAATCCAATGTTAGGACATCGTGGTGTAAGACTAGGCGTAAGCTATCCGGAAATTACAGAAATGCAGATTAAAGCCATTTTCGAAGCTACAGCAGAACTCATTAAATCCGGTAAAAAGGCATTTCCTGAAATCATGGTACCGGTTACTTGTACAGAAAATGAATTGATACATCAAAAAGCAATTGTAGATAAAGTTTACAAAGAAGTTTGCGAGAAAAAGAAAGTGAAAAAAATTCCTTATCTCTATGGAACCATGATAGAAATTCCAAGGGCCGCTTTGTTGGCAGATAAAATGGCGCATACTGCTGATTTCTTCAGCTTTGGTACCAATGATCTTACACAAATGAGCTTTGGTTTCAGCAGAGATGATGTGGGAGGATTTTTACCCAATTATATGGATCAAAAAATATTATTGGATGATCCATTTCAAACCATCGATCAAGAGGGAGTGGGAGAACTCATTAAAATTGGTACAGCGCGCGGTCGTAAAACAAAACCCAAATTAAAAGTAGGTATTTGTGGCGAGCATGGTGGTGATGCAGAAAGTGTTAAATTCTGTCATAGAATTGGAATGAATTATGTTAGTTGTTCACCATTTCGAGTACCTATTGCGCGGTTAGCTGCTGCACAAGCTGCAGTTGAGTTTGGGAAAATAAGCTAATTGCCTTTTCGGCAGTTTAGGTAAAAGATAACGGTAGGGAATTGAAATCTCTGCCGTTATTTTTTTGTAAAGGATCCATTAATATTATTCTAACACCAATTAGACATTAAAATGTATGGCGCTTTCGGTCGCGTTGTTGATGTGAAGACACATCAACGGCCTGATCGCCGTGATTGTGTCCTCACAATCACATATGGAGTATTTTTAAAGTCTAAATGGTATAACTTTCCCTTTGCAAACATTTTCAATACACTTTTCGATGCCACAAAAAAACTAATTATGAATAAATTAATACTACTGCTCTTTGTACCGTTTATTTATATTTCATTATTTAGCCAAGAAACACAGGTGGTTTTATTAGGTACTGGCACCCCTAATCCCGATCCCGATAGAGCAGGCCCTTCATTAGCAATTGTGGTGAATGGAAGTTCCTATGTTGTTGACTGTGGACCGGGTGT
>JAYTSC010000509.1:0-1703 GCA_043745885.1 Bacteroidota bacterium
CATTAACTATTGGCTTATGAAATAATTGATTTACTACTTTCTGAGCGTTGGCAGCTCTGCTACCCAAGGTTTGTATTTTCTCTTCCACCTTTTTCTGTAGTCTCAAAATAGTATCAAATGTTTCAATTCCGCTTTTAGCAGTTTCAATCATCCCTACTAAGAAAAATTTTAGCCACTGATTTATATCATTTTTTTCTCTTGTCCGCATCAAATTATCATAATAATGGGTTCTGTTTCTTTCCAGAAAATCTGATAGATATAATATAGGTTTTCGTAGTATTCCTCTACTCACTTTTTTAATGGTTTTGGTGTTTGGTTGTTTTGTGTTGGTTACTTTCCGATACAAAAAGTGACTTGGGCGGATTCTAGTGGGTTACAGAGAAATTAGTGACAGAATAGTAACTGGTTTTGGCTAAAATCATGGTTTTTCGCAGATGTAACCAAGAGTTTACCAAGAGATAGTGTCGGCTCAATTACACTCGTTACTATGCGATTTTCAAAAGCAGGTTACCATCGATGCCTAAAACTTCATGCATCGCTTTTAGAAAACTTAAACTTGGCTTTCTCTTGCTATTCATAATCTCAGACAATTTTGTGTCGGTAGTATTAAGCAACTTCGCAAGCTCTTTTTGTTTAAGCTTCCGTTCATACATTTTTAATTCAATCAGACCTTGTACGGTTTGCGGCATAGGAATAATAACGTTGGCATCTTCGTATTCCTTTACAATACCGGTAAACTTATTAAGCGATAATTTTTCTTTGGCTGACAGGTTATCAAAACCACCTTTCTGCGTAGCCGTACTTAATAAATCATTCATTTTTGATTCTGCCACTGCGAATTCTTTCTTTGTTATTGAAGTGCTCATATTTATATCGTTTTGCAATTTATACTATCATATTCCTTATGTGTTCCAACGAATCTTATATACAATGTTCTTGTACTAAAATGGATCATTGCGACAATTCGATATTTGTTACCGCCTACATTAAACACATATCTATCATTCCCTACGCTATCTACACTATTAAAAGTTTCTTTTACACAGTGAAAATCCTGCCAGTCACTCAATAGAGCAAGTTGATACCATTTTACCAAAGGTTCTTTAGCCTTGATTTCCCTATCCTAAAAATCAATCAGTTTGGTCTTGGTGATTATAACCATATTGCAAAGATAATAAAATTATCAAAAACGAAATTTTATTATCAAAAAAACATTTAGGATGTGCGGGAGTAAAAAGGAAAGACTCAAATTTTGTCCAGGAAAGTGATGTCACTTTTAGTGTTACATAGTTATGTGTCCAGTAATCGTTCTCGCTGATTATCAGTTCACATTAGCAATGTTATTAATAAAATTGCCTGACAATACAGAAAATGACTTAGGTTGATTTTAGCGGGTTTCGGAGAAATTAGTGCCAAAATAGTAACTGGTTTCGACTAAAATGTTAGTTTTCATTTGAGCGCGTGCAGCTTAATACTTTCAATTACCCAGAGATCTCAATTAACAACTCTCTAGGAGTATAAACAGGTAGAACTGCTGTAAACCTATATCCGTATAAGACCGGATGATATTTAAGAGTAATTCTTGCTGCATTGGCTATTATTTACTTGATAAAATACCCTCCTGTTTTGGGTACGCCTACAAATTTTATATGCTTTGCGTCTTTTAATTTCTTGATATACCTTTCGGCTGTTGAAAGGCTTAC
>JAYTSC010000510.1:0-5334 GCA_043745885.1 Bacteroidota bacterium
GGATACTGCCTTACGCAAAACAGATTCTACCCGATATGTACTTCGCAACTTTAAGGAACTTACCAAAGAACAGTTTGCGGCATTGGATGATAAAAAACTAACCAGCTTCATAAGCTCACCAAGGAATGGCATCCCGGCAAAATATACAACTGCTTCAATTAAAGAATCGGTAGCTAATGGAAAATTTCCTCCTACTATAATATGGGATTTTCTTTTTGATGGCAATATGGCGCTGTTTGAAACACCCATCATTGGTTGTGAATTATATAGAAGCGATGATGCAGGTAAATCTTGGAAGATAACAAATACCAAACCACTTAATTTATATAGTACTTATGGATATTATTTTGGCAAAGTTTGTGTAAGCCCGATGAATGATAATAAACTTGTGTTAACAGGAGTAGGGGTAGAACTAAGTATTGATGGCGGTAAAACGTTCAAATCAATTGATCGAGAGAATGTGCATTCCGATCACCATGTTATTTGGATGGATCCTAAAAAAGACAGTCATATCATTAATGGTAATGATGGAGGTTGTAATATTTCCTATGATAATGGAGATCATTGGTTTAAAGCAAATACCCCCGCTGTTGGTCAATTTTACAATATTGCTTATGATATGGCTAAACCCTATAATGTATTTGGTGGTTTACAGGATAATGGAACATGGTTTGGATCTAGTACTACCAGAGAAAATTATAATTGGTTCGAATCAGGTGAAAATCCTTTTAAAGGAATTAATGGTGGAGACGGCATGCAGGTTCAAGTTGATCTTAGGGATAATAAAACGGTTTACAGCGGCTCACAATTTGGTGCGTATACAAGGCAGAACTTAGACACAAAAGAAAGAAAATCTGTACGCCCTAGTCGCGATTTGGGAGAAGCACCATTGCGGTATAACTGGCAAACACCCATTTTATTAAGCAAGCATAACCAGGATATTTTTTATTATGGAACTAATAAATTTCACCGTTCATTTAGTAAGGGCGACAGCACAGCTACCATGAGTGCTGATTTAACCACGAATCCAAAACAAGGCGATGTTCCTTTTGGAACCAGCTCTACCATTAGTGAAAGCCCTTTGCGTTTTGGTTTAATTTATGTGGGAACAGATGATGGTAATATTCAAGTAACCAAAGACGGTGGCTACACATGGGATTTGGTCACGAAAAAATTGCCCAAAGGATTATATGTTAGCCGTGTAACAGCCAGTGGTTTTAAAGAAGGACGAGTGTACGCCTCACTCAACGGCTATCGCAATGATAATTTTTTGCCTTATTTATATGTTAGTAATGATTATGGTAATAGTTGGGTGCAAATTGGGAAAGACTTGCCCAATGAGCCTATTAACGTAATTAAAGAAGACATTAGTAATGAAAATATTATTTATGTAGGTACCGATGGTGGGTTATATGTTAGTATGGATGGAGGTAATAGTTCTATGATGTGGAATAAAGGGCTGCCCTACAGTGTACCTGTTCATGATATTGCCATTCAGCCTCGTGAAAACGAGTTGATTTTGGGAACACATGGTCGAAGCATTTATATTGCTAAGTTGGATGACTTACAAAAAGTAGCAAAGGATCCGGTTTATCGGGCTAAGAGAGAAGAAGAGATTAGTAAAGGAAAATAAAAATAAATTTGATCAATATCTGTAAGAGTGGATAAGAGAAAAAGAGAAGTAAAGGTTGTCTCTTTTTCTCTTATCCACTCTTATTGAAAACTACTTATCTTCTTCTGCCCCATATTAAAATACCTGTCATACTTAACAGTCCACTGGTTAATCCAAATAGGCTATATAGTATCTTAACCGGCCAACCCCCATATCTTCCATAGTGGATCTGCGCATTGATGATATCGTACCTACTTTCCGGAGCAATTTCATTTACAAAAGCTGTTTTGGTAATGCTGCCGGAACTGTCTAAAAAAACGGCATCAGCCAGTTTTTTGTTATGGATAAATGAGTTGGTTGCATTGCTTCCATAAACGGCAGTATTTCTTTTCTTGTTTGGGGCAAAATAGATAACGTGACCTGTAAAAGCGGTGTTTTGTGCATACACATTTTTCAAAGCATTATCTATTGAAAAAGATAAGGGAGCAGAGGGTGTAAGAATAGGTGTATACTTTTGTTCTGAAGCATAAAAATCCTTTTTAAAAACATATCGTTGCATCCAAACTCCGGTAATGCAAATAACTAAATTGAACAATAGTGCATAAACGCCGATTAATTGGTGAAGATTTACTTTTCTGAACATATATTTTCTAAAGATCAGAACCGAAAAAATATTTTTTCTATATAAAATTACCCCGGTTATTATACTCACTAGAAAGATTATGCTAAAAAATCCAAGTAACCATTCTCCCCTTTTTTTCAGATAAAAAGAGTTATGAAAAATGCTAAGCCATCCCATAAAATTATTCCTAAAGTCTTTGCCCCCTCCTCGTAATTGTAAAATTTCTCCTGTTTGCGGATGTATAAAAACCTGCATACTTTGTGTCCCCTTCTTAAAGGAAGAATCGTATACTGTGAAAACAAAGGGTTGACTAACCGTTTCTGCCAGGCTGCAACTACTTATTTGGGCATGGGGATATTGCTTTTGCAAAATACTGTAGCAACTATCAACCGTTAAGACAGGCTTATTTTCTGTTGTAAAAAATGACGGATATTGAAAACTGTCTATTTCATCATGAAAAACCAGTAATGCTCCGGAAAGAGACATTGCCAAGACAAAAATTCCCGAAAATAAACCCGAATAAGAATGAATTTTAAAAAGAAAACTTTTGTTCATGAGCAGGATCTGTTGTTAGATATTTTTTGAAGTTAATAGTTAAAAATTAAAAGTTAAAAGTTATATTTCAGTCTAAAATGGTGCTTCAGTAAATAAATGTATCTAAATGTGCATCTGAAACTAAATCTCCAAACTAAAAATTCCAATTAAGTCACTATTAATACTACGCTAATGAAAACATTGAAAAAAATATTGATCATTACCGGGGATGCCGGTGAAAGTTTCGAAATTCTATATGCTATGCATCGTTTACAAGAAGCCGGCTATGAAGCAGTAATTGCCGCTCCATCGGTAAAACGTATGAATCTGGTAATTCATGATTTTGAACCGGGTTGGGATACCTATGTCGAAAGAAAAGGCTACCTGGTTGAATCACATATTTCTTTTGATCAGGTTAATCCCGATGAGTATCAAGCTTTACTTTTCCCCGGAGGGAGGGCTCCTGAATACTTGCGAAATGATGTTCGTGTAATCAATATTGCCAAAGCTTTTTACAATAGCAACAAGTATATTTTCGCTATTTGCCATGGCTCTCAAATTCTGGTAACTGCCGGTTTAGTTGATAAAAGAAAAATTGCCTGTTATGAACATGTGAAATTTGAAGTAGAATCATGTGGAGGAATATATGCAGGCGAGATAGAAGCCATACAGGATGGAAAAATTGTTACAGGGAAAACCTGGCAATCACATCCCGAATTTTATAAGTTGGTGTTTAGTTGTTTGGAAGGCTAATAAAAATAGGAAACTAAATTTATCAATCATTCTTCTATGCATATCTACAAACAATACGATAAAGAATCGTTAGATCGGCAATATAATAATCGCTTAAATGCCCCGGATCATGAAATTCATGTAGAACGTTGGGAGAACTTAAGTAGAGAAGCTGAAAAAAAATATTCGTTAATAAAAGATATTACATATGGAGAGGATAGCTATGAAAAACTCACTATTTTTCCCTCTCCACAACCGAATTCAAAAACATTGGTATTTATTCACGGAGGCTATTGGTATAAACATATTGCTTCAGATTTTTACCTGATTGCAGAGGCTTTCCGAGCATATGGTTTTACAACTGTTTTGATAGATTATCCTTTAATGCCTGAATACCCAATGAATCAATTGGTGATGTCTTGTAGAAAGGCGATTTTATGGTTATGTCAATATCTTCCCAAATACAACGGCAACCCGGACCAAATTTATGTTTCCGGACATAGTGCCGGTGCACACCTTGCTGTGATGATGATGACTACTAAGTGGTCACAGTTTAACACAGTACTAAAAGATGATGCAATGAAGGGTGTTTGTGCCATAAGCGGACTGTATAATCTAATCCCAATTCAATTGTGCTATGTTAACGAAATATTGAAGATGGATAAAGAATCGGCATTGTTAAATAGTCCTGTTCAGTTATTACCAGAAACACATTGTCCTTTGGTATTGGCTGTTGGCGCAGCGGAAACTGCAGAATACCTTTCCCAAAGTCGTGAACTTTCAGAACTTTGGACTAAACAGAACTTGCCTATAGAACTTATTGAAATAGCCGGATTAAACCATTTTTCTATTCTTGAAACAATGCTTATTCCATCCTCAGCCCTTCACCAGGCTATGTGTCATTTGATGCAAATAAATGCCTAACCAATTATGTAAGATAAGCCAGTTGCCCTAGATGATAGGCCTGGTGATTGGTTCTAGTTATCAGAATATTCAATTTATTTCTATGTGGCTCTTTGGCGAAATCTTCCTCTGAAACTTTTGTATGTCTTGTAAACCATTCTGCAGGTTGCATCTTTGCGATGTAGGCATCAAGATTTAAATTTACTTTATGCCAATAACTTTTCAATTCATGAATAGTGGGTATTTCCTTTCCCGATTTATCTGCCTCAAAAAGAAATAAAGTTGCTAATTCCGGGTAGAGCGATTCGCCAAATCCAAGGATGGGAATCATACCATCATTCACAGCTGTAAGGTGACCTAATAGGTAAATACCTCTATTTCTGCCGGGTGCTGTTTCAGCATTCCATTCCTCATCAGATAATTTGGTAATAAGATCATCTAATTTTTTATTATGTGCCTGCCATGCAGAGACAACCATTTGAATAAGGATTTCTGATTGGGTATTCATTTTATATTTATTTTTTTCATTCGATTATTTATTTTGGGCTTCTTTTACACTATTCAAATAGGCTTCACTATTCCCTTTGGATATGCTAAGTGATTTCCAATTTTTATTTGTAACCATTCTGCCTAGATACACAATCTGTCCAACATGGTAGGGATAATGGGCCAGTTGTCGCAAAATGGCATCATATACTGTTAGTGGTTCAGTACGTATCGTAACAGTCTTAATTAGATCCTCTGTGGTTAAACTTTCCAAAGTGTTCAATAAACAAACCCAGCCATCATTCCATAAAGAAAGAATATCCTTTTTACTATGTTTTATTTCTTCAAATTCCCTGTCCCGTTTTCGCCATTCTTTTTCACCATCTTCTGTTAAGAAATTGGTCCAGCGGCTAAACATGTTGCCATGAAGATGTTGAATAATTAC
>JAYTSC010000511.1:0-2085 GCA_043745885.1 Bacteroidota bacterium
GGGAAGTATGAAATTTTGAATGACACATTAAGTAACCATTTTGTTTTTAACACCACCAGCCATTTGGGAAGTTTTAACATACGGTACAATGTTAAAAAATATAATTTTGCCATAGGAACGGGTTTGGGTACCGCTAGGTATAACATGAATGATATTAGGAAAAATACCAATCGAGAAGAGGTATTTACCAATTTTGTTCCTGCCATTGCTTTTAATTTCACACCCAAACAACAAAGACGAATTACTTTTAATTACACCGGGAGAACACAAAACCCAACCTTACAACAAATTCAACCCCTTATTGATAATATTGATCCTTTAAATATAACGGTAGGTAACCCTGCATTAAAACAAGCCTTTTCACACAATTTTACTTTCAGGGCTTCGGATTATAAAGTTTTAAAAAGTAGAAATATTTCCATAAGTGCCAATTATAGTACCACTGAGGATGCCATTTCCAATGCTTCCAGAGTGGATAGTTTAGGAAGAAGAATTAACCAAGCTATTAATGTATCTGGTAATTACAATACTTCTCTAAATTTCAATTATGGCTTTAATATCATTAGCTCATTGAATGTTGGATTTTCAATTGGACCAAGTAAAAGCAGGTATGCCAGTGAAATAAATGGGGTAAACAACTTAACAGATAATACCGATATGAATTATCGTATAAATGCCAATTTTTGGTCAGACAAATGGATAAGTTTTTATTTTGGCATTGGTGCATCCAACAACAGCAGTACCTCTTCAATCAGACCAGAAGTAGTAACCAGTTACTGGTCATACAGCACATATTCCGATTTTCAGTTCAAATTCAAAAAACAGAAATTATATATTGATTTAAATCTAAATGCAAATGTTTACCAGAAGACTGAACAATTTGCTAATCAACTAGATGTTTATATCTTTAGTCCTTCTATCAGAAAAGTGATTTCAAAAGATGACAATTGGGAAATAAAATTAAATGTGAACGACTTATTTAATCAGAATATAGGCATAAACCGAAACCTATCCAGCAACTTCATTTCTGAAACAACCACCCAATCCATTCAACGATATTTTCTTTTTTCAGTAATCTATAATTTTAGTAAAAATGGCAAACCTGCAAATATGGGCTTCTAGAGCAAAATCAATATCACTAGTTTTTCTAACTGCTTTCTCAATAACTGCAAAAGCACAAACTCAATTCATCACGAAAGGAAGGGTTGAGTATGAGAAAAAAATAAATCAATTTAAATCTGTGGAGGGCAAGGAAGATAATGTTTGGGTTAAAGAAATGATGAAAGTGTACCCTAAATTCATTAATGATATATTTGAATTAAGGTTTGATGAGAAAAAATCTGTGTATAAATTAGCCAAAGAAAATACTGATAACAAGTATATGATGTGGGGAACAAAACCTTCTGAAACTGACGCTGTAGTTCAGGACTTGCAAGATAAAATTGTTTCAACACAAAGAGATGTTTTTGAGAATACCTATCTTATCAAAGACAGCCTCCGCAATTTAGATTGGCGCATTACAGATGAAACCCGTGAAATTGCTGGTTTCGAATGCAGAAAAGCGGTAACTAAAATATGTGATTCAGTTTATGTCGTAGCTTTTTATACCGACCAGATTGTCATTAGCAGTGGCCCTGAAAGTTTTGGAGGATTACCCGGATTAATTCTGGGTTTAGCTGTTCCCAGATTGTATACCACCTGGTTTGCTACAAAACTAGAATTGATTGAACCTACCAATGTTCAACTAAACCCAACACAAAAAGGAAAGAAAACGAATTGGAAAGATTTGACTACTGAACTGAAAAAAGCATTTAAAGATTGGGGGGATGAGGCTGAAAAGAGGCTTTGGGTTATTTCTCTGTAAGTTTTTATGAAAGTGGATAGAACTATTGTCCATGGTCTATCGACCATGGACAATAGTTCAGCTTCTAACCAGCTTTTGTAACATTGACAGCCATTGGTCCTTTTTGACCTTCTTCAACATCGAATGTTACTATGTCATTCTCCTTTATTTTTTCTTTCAGGCCTGTAGAATGAACAAAATATTCTTTGGCGCCTTCATCAGACTTGATGAAACCAAATCCT
>JAYTSC010000512.1:0-5919 GCA_043745885.1 Bacteroidota bacterium
TTTAATGATCATTTTAGCCTTGATGTAAATTTTATGAGAGACCACGACCATGGGAATACGGGTTATGCTTATCGTGATGCCAGTGGAGAACCTATTGCCGGTTGGCGACAAATAACCAATATAACTACCTTGGTAAATGGGATCTATAATTTTACTTCAAGAATGAACCTTTCATTAAGAGCCAGACATTATTGGAGTAAAGTAATTTACACCAAGTTTTTTTATGTGGATGAAAATGGTGATGTATCTCCACATCCCTTTGTTATTGGGAAAGACCAAAACTTCAATGTTTTTAACTTAGATATGTTTTATACCTGGGATTTTAAATATGGAAGTAAGCTGATTCTGGGGTATAAAAATTGGCTAGGAGCTGATTTTCCAGTTGATGGGATTATCAATAACAAATATGCTTCAAATCTTACACAAGTATTTCAACAACCCCATGGCAATGAAATTACCCTTCGCTTGATTTATTATATTGATTACTTAACACTGCAGAAGAAAAAAACGATAGAAAGTAATAAAATGTAAAAAGTAACTTATCATTCTTTTAGTGTTGTCTTATTTTAAATCTTACTAATCGGTTACCAAAAAAATACTGCGCCCTTGCACCTTTGCGAGAATTATTTTCCTCGCAAAGGCGCAAGGGCGCAATTAAAAAAGCATTTTCCAAAAATCAATTAACTGATTTTATTTTACCATCAATTTTTCTAATAAAATATAATTTTTTATTTTCCAGATAATCTGGCAATGTGTTTTCTTTTTTAACTTTTACAGATTGAAAGTCGAACTGATTAAACAACGTAAATTCTTTGTCTGATAACTGGTTAATTATTCCCATGCCATGTTTCATTAATAATTTTGAAAAATGAAACATAGATTCATAACCCTTTAAAACCATTTCTGTAGGTCTGCCGGCATACTTTGTCCTGTACTTTTCTGAAAGCCTCAGCATAAGTTTATCTGTTTTGGAAAAATTATAAGGGCTAGAATATATAATTTCCAATCCCTTACCAATATCTTTCATGCCATCCCAAGTAGGCATCCCGATAAGAATCACTTGATATTTTTTTGAACTACTTAGGACTTTCGATAATTGCAAACTAAAATTTTCATTCAAGGTTCCACAAATGATAATATTTTTTTTAGTACTGTCTAAGTTATCAGTGACTTGTTTGCCTGTAAAAATATCCGTTAGCTCAATCATTTTTAGTTTCAAAGGGATGCCGGGTATATTTTCATTTGTATTTAGCAGAATAGATTGTATCATGTCTTCCATATTTCCCTTCTTTCTTACTAATAGAATATTTTCAATAGGGAAATTTTTGTGTACATATTTGTAGATTCCTTCAATATGGGTATTAATGGTTGGATTTACTAACACAAAAAAAGGATTGGCGGTAGTACCCCCATCGTTTGGGAAGGTTGAAGAAATTAAGGGAATGTTTTTTTCGAAAGCAAAATCTGCCAAAGGCTTGATTTCATTTCTGCTTGTAAATGATGCAATGATTAGTGAAACAGATTGAAATTCATCTTGGGCTACCAGTTCTTGCAAACTAGTACTTGAACTTTTGCTATCATAAAACAAAACTTCTATGAGAGCATTTTCTGCGTTCAATGAATCAATGGCCAATTGCATTCCATTATAAAATTCAAGTCCGGGCAATACATATTTTGGTAGATTTATTTTGCCAAATTTATATTGGTCACCTGTAAATGCAGAATCAAGATATACAGGAGCGATTACGGCTATCTTGTAATGAGTTACTGTATCGTTTTGCGCTAAACCGAAAAAAGATAAGGTAGATCCCAATAAAAGCAACAACAAATATTTGTATAAAAACATAAGTATTTTTTTGTAATCTCTTTGTACCATTATTCCCACTCTATGGTGGCAGGTGGTTTGCTACTTATATCGTAAACAACCCGGTTGATGCCCCTAACATTATTAATAATTTCATTAGAAATATGTGCTAAAAAATCATAAGGCAGATGTGCCCAATCTGCTGTCATTCCATCTACTGAAGTTACTGCCCGTAATGCAACGGTAAATTCATAAGTTCTTTCATCACCCATTACTCCCACACTTTTTACAGGTAATAAAATAGCACCCGCCTGCCAAATAGATGTATATAAATTATGTTCTTTTAAACCATTAATGTAAATGGCATCAGCAGCTTGTAAAAGCGCCACTTTTTCTTCTGTTACTTCTCCCAAAATACGAATAGCTAATCCAGGTCCGGGAAAAGGATGGCGGTTTATCATATCTGCCGGAATGCCCAATTCGAGCCCTACTTTTCGAACTTCATCTTTGAAAAGAAAACGCAAGGGTTCTACCAGTTCCATATGCATGATATCAGGTAAGCCTCCTACATTATGGTGCGATTTAATGGTTTGCGAAGGGCCATGAACACTTACACTTTCAATTACATCAGGATATATAGTTCCTTGTCCTAAAAATTTTACGCCGGCAACTTTTTTAGATTCTTCATGAAAGACATCTATAAATAATTTTCCAATAATTTTTCTTTTATCTTCCGGATCGATTTTGTCTTTGAAAGCGTTATAAAACAATTGTTTTGCATTAATTCCGGTTACCTGTAATCCAATCGCATCATAGGTTTTCAAAACCTGTTCAAATTCTCCTTTCCGCAACACACCATTATCTACAAAAATGCCATGTAGTCTTTCACCAATTGCTTTGCTGATTAATGTGGCGGCTACTGTACTATCAACACCACCACTCAAAGCCATGATTACATGGCTATCACCAATCTGTTCTTTTAGTTTAGCAACGGTTTCTTGCACAAAGGACGCGGGGGTCCAGTTTTGACTGCATCTACAAATTTCAACCAAAAAGTTTTTGAGTATTTTTTTGCCTTCCACAGAATGGTATACTTCGGGATGAAATTGAATACCATATAGTGGCTTTGTATCGCCATCTGTTTTTTTAAAACCGGCTACAGGAATGCTTTCTGTTGTTGCCAATATTTCGAAGCCCTCTGGTAACCTAGTTATCGAATCACTATGGCTCATCCAAACCTGTGATTGTTCGGCAACATTCGTAAATAATATATCTTCTTTTTGCAGATGTAATTTTGCTCGGCCAAATTCTCTTTTATTTGATTTGTCAATGCGCCCCCCAAAAACTTTAGCCGTTAATTGAGCCCCATAACAAATACCTAAAACAGGAACTTTTTTAATAAAAGCATCTATGGCAACATTTGGCGCATTTTCTTCATTAACGCTAAAGGGAGAACCACTTAGAATAATGCCTTTTAATCCGGGCTCTATTGTGAAAGGCTTCTGAAAAGGAATAATCTCGCAAAATACATTGGCTTCCCTAACTGCCCTGGCGATTAATTGGGTAAACTGACTACCAAAATCAAGAATAAGTATTTTTTCTGTCATGCATGCGAAGGTAACAGAAAATTTTATGGTGAGAAAGCCTGATAAATGGTAGGGAAATCAATAAGAATGGCAATAATATCAGAAATCTGTTCATTAACTTTATGTCTTAAACCTTGTTATGAAACACGTAACCCTAGTTGTAGCCATTGCTTTAGTTAGTTTTTCTTCTTGCCGTTGGATGGGGTATAAACAAATAAAAGGCAACGGTAACCTTAAAACCGAAGAAAGGTCAGTTAGCCGAGCCGAGAAAATAAAGTTGGCAGGAAGCTATGATGTTGAAATTACCCAGGGACCTGTTGTATCAGTTAAAGTTGAAGCAGATGACAATATCCTTCCATTTATTTTTACTTCTCAAGATGATGGCTTCCTGTTAATTAAGTCAAAAGAACATGTTAGTCTCTCATCGGAGAATCCTATTAAAATATTTATTACAACACCTAAACTAGAACAAATCATTTTGGCCGGTAGTGGCAATATTGTAGGAAAAAGTAAATTTACCAATGGCGATAAACTGGTACTTAAAATTGCCGGCAGTGGCGATATGCAATTAGAAGTAAACACGCCCGAAATTACTGCAGATATTGCCGGAAGCGGTACCATTAATTTAAAAGGGGAAACAAAAACGGAAACCATAAAAATTAGTGGCGTGGGAGATTATAACGCCATTGATTTAAAAGCGGAAAATGCCAAAATTAAAATTGCCGGTAGTGGCAATGTAAAAGTGTTTGCAGAAACTACGCTTGATATTAGTATTGCCGGTGTGGGCTCCGTTTTTTATAAAGGGGGCGCAACTGTTAAACAAAAGGTAGCCGGTAGTGGGGAGGTGAAAAAGATTGAGTAAATGGGGCAGTGAGTTAAAAGTTAAAAGTTAAAAGTTAAAAGTTAGCAGTTAGCAGTTAAAAGTTAGGAGTGAGGGAAGGGTAGTTTAAGGAAAGTAAATTAAAAAGCCATTCCTTGTTTGTGAATGGCTTTTATTATGGGGTTGAAATTGCTTAATTAGGCAGTTTCAATAGATGTTGCTTTTTTGGTAAGCTTACTCTTCAAATTGGCAGCTTTGTTTTTATGGATAATTCCACGTTTTGCCAATTTATCAATCATAGAAATAACATTGGGTAATTGCTCTTCATATACCTTCTTTTCGGTACTTGTTTTCATATCACGAATTGCATTACGGGTAGTTTTTCCATAATAACGGTTACGGTCGCGGCGCTTAGTGGCCTGTCTTACGTCTTTCTTAGTTGCTGAGTGGTTAGCCATGTTCTGTATTTTTCAGGACGGCAAAGGTAAGGGCTTATTGCGAAAATTGAAAATTTAATATGAAAAACTTTCAAACCTTGGAAAGATAGAAAGTCGAAAACCGAGATAGAAGGCAAAAAGTATATTTTCAGGTTTTTTTTTACAGACTTTCCAACTTACTGACTTTCCCGACTTTTCCCGCTTTTCTCTCATCAATTACCGATATTTGACCTCAATTTGCCCCAAAGCCATACAATTTCATCTAATGAAAGACTTTTCTTACATCACCAACTCACATCCCGCATTCATAGAAGGCTTATATAAAGATTTTTTAAAAGATCCCAACACAGTGGATCCTGACCTTAAAAAATTCTTTGAGGGCTTTGATTTTGCTATTGCAAATGGAACAAAACCTTCTGGTTCGCCTGTTATTGATACGCCTAATGAAATTGACTGGATGAAAGAAATAAGGGCCTACCGTTTAATCTTAGGCTATCGGAACAAAGGTCATTTGTTGGCCAAAACCAATCCCATCCGCCCTAGAAAAGATCGTGGAGCAAACCTTGATTTATCATTTTTTGGCCTTTCAGAATCAGATATGGATACCTTTTACCAAGCCGGAAACCTCATTGGCATTGGTGCAACTAGTTTACGAAATCTTTTGGCTCATCTTGAAAATACCTATGCAAACCATGTAGGTATTGAGTTTAAGTATATTAGCGATCAGGTAAAAGTGGATTGGTTAACGACAGAAATGGAGAAGAATTTTACTCAACCAGTAGGTCTTGAACAAAAAAAGCGTATCCTGGAAAAGCTAAACCAGGGGGTTATGTTTGAAAAATTTCTGCATACTAAATATGTAGGGCAGAAAAGATTTTCATTAGAAGGAGGAGAAACCACCATTCCTGCCTTGGATGCCATCATAAATATCGCAGCAAATAATGGTGTACAAGAAGTGGTAATTGGTATGGCCCATCGGGGCAGGCTTAATATTTTAGCCAATATTATGGGTAAGACGTATGAGCAAATTTTCAGTGAATTTGAAGGAACGGCAATTATTGATCAAACCATGGGTAGTGGAGATGTAAAGTACCATATGGGTTATGGAAGTGAAGTTAAAACGGTTGATCATAAAACCATGCATCTTAAACTCATGCCCAATCCCTCACACCTGGAAGCAGTAGACCCTGTTGTAGTAGGTTTTTCAAGGGCCAAAGCTGATGTGATGTACCAAAGTGATTTTGATAAAATATTGCCCATACTGATTCATGG